>NZ_JBLBUE010000001.1:0-157557 GCF_047290655.1 Alteromonas sp. AMM-1
CCAAGGCGAAAGTGAAGAATCCGAATCGTTGGTCTGGTGAGACCAGAAATTGGGATAAGATCGGAAGCGTAGAGCTAAATCCCGAAAGTAAAAAAGAAGCAGCTTAACAGCTCAGGCGACAACTACCTTGAAAAACGCCGTAGGTGTTGTCTCACTCAGTACGCTTAAACTGGAATATTGAGCAACTGGCTTTACCAGCAGCAATTTGGTAAGGCCAATATACGGAAATAAAAAATTGGTTCAACGTTCTGTTAACAACTTTTTAAAGTGAACAGCTACGATATGTGAAAAAATAAATAAAAAACCAACAAAAACAATTGAATAATGATATCTCCAATATTTAGATAGCACCTATCTAAATATGAAATAGTTAAGTTTTGAACCATTTTTTAAGATAAAAACGTAAATATGTTGATCGCAGCATTGTTATATGCAAGCATTTTGGACTGACCACTATACCAAAAACTCACCAGGTGATTATTATGCAGGAAACATGGCGCTGGTTCGGACCCACCGACACCATTACTTTACGGCAAATCCGGCAAGCCGGCGCAACCGGGATCGTTACGTCGTTACATGAAATCCCTACCGGCGAAGTCTGGCCGCTGGATTTGATTCAGTCGCGTAAAGCTGAAATTGAAGCGGCTGGCATGAATTGGTCTGTAGTAGAAAGCGTACCTTTGCATAACGATATTAAAACCCGCACGGGCGACTACCTTCGACACATCGACAATTATCAACAAACCCTGCGCAACTTAGGCAAAGCCGGCATTGATACCGTTTGCTACAACTTTATGCCGGTGGTGGACTGGACACGCACTAATCTGAGTTATCAGTTACCCAATGCCTCTCAGGCGCTGCGTTTTGAAATGACCGACTTTATTGCCTACGACGTGTTTATGCTGCAACGCGACAACGCAGCGCAAGACTACAATCAAACCCAGCTGGATACTGCCAAAGCGCGCTTTGAAGCGCTGTCGCCCACCGAACGCGAATTGCTAGAGAAGAATATCATTGCAGGCTTACCAGGCGGTGAAGGCTCTTATGACCGCGAGGGCATTCGCAAAGCCATTGCTCAGTTTATTGCACTGGGTACCGAAGGCTACCGTCAGCATCTGTTCGCCTTTCTGAAAGCGATTATTCCTGTAGCAGAAGAAGCCGGTGTGAAAATGTGCATTCATCCTGATGATCCACCGTTTTCGCTATTTGGCTTGCCTCGTGTGGTGTCGACTGCCAGCGACGCCAGAGCCATTCTTGAAGCCGTAAAAAGCCCTGCCAATGGCTTAACCTTATGTGCGGGATCGTTTGGTGCACGGGCTGACAACGACCTGGTTGATATGGTACGCGCATTTGGCCCCAGTATTTTCTTTGTGCATTTGCGTAATGTGAAGCGCGAGCCCGATGGTTCGTTTTACGAATCAGACCACCTCGATGGCGACAACGACATGATTGGCCTGATCAACGCCCTGTTGGACGAGGAAACTAACCGGGGTAAGCGCAATAGTATTCCCATGCGCCCGGACCACGGCCATTTAATGGATGAAGAAATGAATAAGCCCGGCGTACGCCCAGGCTATTCTTATGCTGGCAGAATGAAATCGCTGGCGGAGTTACGCGGTGTCATTCACGTGCTGGAGCGCCTGCGCGCCACAAACTAGCAAACAAAGCAGGGCCTCATTAGCGCAACGCTATCGGCCCTGTCCTTATTTTTTATTTCCCCATTTAAACTATTCCGGATTTGTCCTCGACTTAGCAGGTATTCAACCTTGAAAAGGAAACCTGTTCATGAACATCGCCGATACCAGCGGTCAGGACACCATCATTCAAAAAAAATCCCGGCCACTTAAGTGGTACGCATTGGCTGGCGCAGCTGCCGTAGGCTTGTTGCTGTTTTACGTGGTACCGGCAGTGTCAAGCTGGCAGGCATCAGACGCGTCAGTTTCCGCTGCCCGTCTGCGACTCGCCAGTGTGGCTTATGGCGATCTGGTGCGCGACCTGTCTATCGAAGGTCGCGTGGTGGCGGCGGTAAGTCCTCGCCTATACAGCCCCGCTCAGGGCACCATTACCTTTACCGTTGAAGCCGGTGATGAAGTAGCCAAAGGTCAGGTACTGGCTACCATCGACAGCCCCGATTTAACCAATCAGTTGGAACAAGAAAACGCCGCGCTTGAAGAGTTACACACTGCCTTGTCGCGCCAACGTATCCAGGCCAAGAAAGCCATGCTCGACGACCAGAAAGCCGTGGATCTTGCCAACATTACCCTTACTGCTGCATCGCGGGAAAAGCGCCGGGCCGACAAAGCTTATGAAACCAAAACCATCAGCAATATCGACTTTGAAAAGGCCCAGGACGACCTGCGCAATGCCGAGCTAGTCCACCAGCACGCTATGAGCGATGCCGAACTCAACAAAGAAAGCCTGCTGTTTGAAATTAAAAGTAAAGAGCATCAGCTTACCCGCCAGGAACTCAAAGTTGCCGAATTGCAGCGTCAGGTAGACTCGCTTGAATTGCGCTCGCCAGTGAATGGGATTGTAGGGAATCTTGCCGTTGAACAGAAAAATCAGGTTGCCAAAAACCAAGCCATTTTAAGCGTGGTAGACCTGAGTGAATTTGAACTGGAAGTCGGCATTCCGGAAAGCTACGCCGATGATTTAGCCCTTGGCATGCAGGCTCAGGTGAACGTTAACGGCCAGATGTATCCGGCCAAGCTGGTTACCATTTCCCCTGAAATTGAAAACAATCAGGTAACCGGTCGCGTGCGCTTTACCGCCGACGGCAGCGATGCCTCGCCGGTTGGCCTGCGCCAAAACCAACGACTCACCACCCGTATTCTGATGGAAAACAAATCCAATGTGCTGATGGTACAACGCGGTCAGTTTCTGGATAACGGCGGTGGCCGGGTTGCCTATGTGGTGCGCGACAACATCGCCTATCGCACCCCTATCGCCACCGGTGCCAGGAGCCTGGCTGCGGTTGAAATTACCTCGGGCCTTAGTGAGCACGACACCATTATTGTTTCGGGCATTGCGCAGTTCAACAACGCCGAAACCGTTCTGATTACACAATAAAACGACAGGGAACCAACATGCTATCAATGAACAATATCAACAAGGTTTTTCGCACCGATTTAGTGGAAACCACTGCACTGCGCGACTTTAATCTCACCATAGACGAAGGTGACTTTGTGTCAGTAACCGGCCCGTCTGGCTCAGGCAAAACCACCTTTTTGAACATTGCGGGTCTACTGGAAACCTACACAAGTGGCCAATACCTGCTGGACGGAACTGACGTAAGTAACCTGTCTGATCGTCAGCGCAGCCAGCTTCGCAACGAAAAAATCGGCTTTATCTTTCAAAGTTTCAACCTGATCCCGGACTTGAACCTTTACGACAACGTAGATGTGCCTTTGCGCTATCGCGGCTTTAACAAACAAGAGCGCCACAAGCGCATTACTCAAAGCCTGGAACGTGTAGGCTTAGCCAACCGTATGAAGCATTTACCCGCGCAACTCTCGGGCGGACAACAACAGCGCGTCGCCATAGCCCGCGCGTTAGCCGGTGAGCCGCGTTTTTTACTGGCTGACGAACCTACCGGGAATCTGGACAGCCAAATGGCAAAAAGCGTGATGGCCTTATTGCAGGAAATTAACCAGCAGGGCACTACCATTGTGATGGTCACCCACGATCCGGAACTGGCTATGCAAACCGGCAAAAATGTATTTGTTCGCGACGGACAAATAAGCGAACACGAAACCCTGGTGCCCATGGCACTGGCCAGCAACCAATAGCCAGCTCAGGACACCATTATGTTTTATTACTATTTAAAACTGGCCAGTAAGAGCATTAAGCGCACGCCCTGGCTCAGCGGGTTAATGATGCTGGCCATTGCGCTCGGTATCGGAGCCTGCATGACCACCATCACGGTAAATTACCTGATGTCGGCAAACCCTATCCCGGAAAAAAGCGACCAGCTTTATTACGTCCAGCTGGATAGCTGGAGCCCGCACTTTGCTGCCCGGGAGCCCAACGAGCCGCCCGACCAGTTAACCTGGACCGACGCCACCAACCTGATGCAGGCACAACAGGCATATCGTCAGTCGGCGATGGCCAGTACAGGCGGCGTAGTGCAGCCGGATGATCCGAATGTAAAACCCTTTATGGCCAGCTTACGCCTGAACTTTGCTGACTTTTTCCCCATGTTCAATGCACCGTTTCTATACGGTAGCGGCTGGCAGTACAGCGATGATGTTGCACGCAAACAAGTAGCCGTGATCAGCAAAGAAACCAACGACCGCGTATTCGGTGGTGAGAACTCCGTGGGTAAACCCCTTACTATCGCGGGTGAAATTTTTACCGTGGTAGGCGTGCTTGACGAATGGGTGCTGGTACCGCGCTTCTATGATGTTACCACCGGCGCGTTCAGCGAAACCGAAGAGGTGTTTATTCCGTTTTACATGAAGCAGGTAATGCAGCTGTCGAATGGCGGTAATACCAACTGCTGGAAGTCCCCTGAAGGCGAAGGGTTTGAAGCCTTCCTGATGTCGGAATGTGTTAACTATCAGATGTGGGTTGAGTTACCCACCGATGCCGACCGCGACGCTTACATGACCTTCCTCAACGCGTATGTAGACGAGCAAAAAGCGTTAGGCCGTTTCCCACGCCCTCACAACAACCGTTTATCTGACGTGATGACCTGGATGGAAACCGAAGAAGTGGTGGCCGACGACGCGCAAATCATGATGTACATGGCCTTCCTGTTTTTGTTTGTTTGCATTCTCAATACCGTTGGTTTGTTGCTCTCCAAGTTCGCCACCCGCAATGCTGACGTGGCCTTACGCCGAGCGATTGGCGCTACCAAAAGCGCGATTTTCGCACAGTACATTACCGAAACTGCGTTGATCGGTTTAATCGGTGGCGTATTCGGCTTAGCACTGGCGTCCTTGGGGCTGGAAGCCATTGAATCCTTGTACGGCGACTTCATCAGCGAATTAGTGCACCTGGATACCACGATGGTGGTGCTGTCGTTTGGTATATCCATTGCGGCCAGTGTGCTTGCCGGATGTTACCCCGCCTGGCGCGTGTGCAGCATACCGCCTGCCAGCCAGTTGAAGACCCAATAAGGAGCCCGTGATGAAAACCAATTTAGAGTTTGGCCCTATTTGCCGCGCGCTACTGCGCAACAAAGTGGGGGCCGTGTTAATCGCGCTGCAAATCGCATTAACCATGACCATAGTGGTGAACGCGATATTTATTATTGTGGAGCGTCAGGGATTAATGCAGCGCGAAAGCGGTATTGATGAAGCCAACAGCTTTTACTTAACCAGCACCGGCTTTGGCAAAGACTTTGAACCCAAACGCATTATTGATCAGGATCTGGATGTGATCCGCAATACACCTGGGGTAGTGGATGCCATTCAGATTAATGCTATTCCCATCAGCGGCGGGGGCTGGTCGATGAGCCTCACTACCGAGCCAGGAGATGATCAGGACGATGTGAGCACCGCCGTCTATTTTGTAGACACCCACGGTATCGACGCCCTTGATTTAGAGGTGGTTGCTGGCGGCAACTTTGCGTCTACCGATATACGCTGGCGGGAACGCAATCAACCAGACTGGCCGGATACAGCCATGATCACCAGGGCGCTGGCAGAAAAGTTGTTTCCCGACATTCCATGGCAAAGCGTAGTAGGCAAAACCGTTTACATTGGTGAGGATGAGCCTGTTATTGTTACCGGCATTGTAGATAAGCTGCAAGCGCCCTGGATAGGCTGGAGCGAATTGGAAAACGCCATGCTGTCGCCAGAAAAAATGGTAACTGAGTCTACCCGTTACTTTATTCGCACCGAACCAGGCCAACGCGACCGTTTAATGGCAGAGCTGGAAAACACCTTGGCTAATGCCTACGGGAATCGCCTTATTCGCAATGTGACTACGGTTACCCAAACCCGTGAGCAAAGCTATCGTCAGCACAGTGCCATGATTAAAATCCTGTCTACCGTAATGGTGCTGCTAACGCTTATCACCGCTATGGGGATTGTGGGTTTAACCAGCTTTAATGTTAACCGCCGCCGCAAGCAAATTGGTACCCGTCGAGCACTGGGAGCGAGCAAACAGGCCATCGTGCGCTACTTTATGCTGGAAAATGTGATCATCAGTACCACCGGCATTCTGTTGGGTGTAGCAATGACAATTGGTTTAAATATGCTGCTGATTGAATGGTTTGCGATGACGGCACTGGATTGGTATTACATTCCGGCGGGCATGGCGGTGCTATTTGTAGTGGGTCAGTTAGCGGTACTGGGGCCTGCGCTAAAAGCCGCAGCCACACCACCCGCTATTGCCACACGCACGGTGTAAATAGCTTTACTCATTTGGTGAACGTAAACAGCCAACGCTTGTTGGCTGTTTGTTTAACCTGCTCTACTTGTCGGTTAACGCCGCATATTTTGCGCGGAATCCCATTAAGTCCAATTGTTCAAATTGCTTGCGGAACTTGGTCATTTCACTGTCTGAAAACCGCGTGTGAATTGCCCCTATATCCTCCTCCAGATGATGCAATTTTGTGGTGCCTGGGATAGGCACAATAAAGGGCTTTACCGACAACAACCAGGCAATGGCAAACTGCACAGGCGACATACCTCGTTCTGCCCCCCACTCTCGCACCAGATTGAGTATTGCCATGTTCTTTTCAATGGCCTCCGGCGTGAAATACGGCACTGATACGAAGCGCGATGGCTCACTGAAACGGCTGTACTCGTCGAATTTATCGGCTAAGAAGCCCCGGCACACCGAACCCCATGGCACAAACCCAATCCCCAGTTCTTCACAAGTTGCCAGCACCTGATTCTCCACTGAGCGTTCCATAATGGAATATTCACTTTGAACCGCGGTAACCGGATACTCTGCATGGGCCTTGCGCAATGTGGTTGGCGACACTTCCGACAGTCCAAAATAGCGGGCTTTACCTTCTTTAATTAATTCCCCTACCGCACCAGCAACCTCTTTCACCGGCACATTCGGGTCGACTCGGTGGAGGTACAATAAATCAATGCGGTCTGTGCGAAGGCGCTTCAACATACCTTCTACTGCGGTGCGAATAGCGTCAGGACGCGAGTCACGCCCTGCCCGCTGGCCGTTTTCAAACTTAAAGCCGAATTTACTGGCGAGCACCACGTCATTTCTCACCGGTTGCAGTGCTTCACCAACGATCTCTTCATTAGTAAATGGGCCATACACTTCGGCGGTATCAAAAAATGTTACGCCACGCTCTACTGCTCCGCGAATCACCGGCACCATGTCTTTTGCACTACGCGGCGGGTTATAACTGCCGCTGGACATACTCATGCAACCCAGACCAATTGGCGATACCGTTAACTCGCCAAGCTTACGGGTGTTGTTGCCTACCACGGCAGTGGAACAACCCGGTGCCGACTGATAGCCTGCAACGGCAGATGCACTGGCAAGCGACGCTGCGATACCCGTACCCGCAATAGCAATATTGCGGATAAACTGTCTTCTCTCAGGTACCGTGTTGGGTTTGTTTTCCATTTACGTTCTCCCCGCATGAGTAGTTACTGCTGAGCAGCTAACAAATAGTGTTGTTACTCCATATTACGGGGCGTACGCAGCAAGCAGTAGTGAATAAAACACCATGAGTTTATGAATGAAATTTATTAATCACGCATGCTTTTATTCAATATTTAACTACCTGCCCGTCACTAATTTGAACACCGAAACCGATTTCGCTGGCAAGGTCAGCAGCAAAGCTTCTTCATTGGCCGCTGAAAACTGGACTGGCGCCATTACAACCTGATTGGAATCATTGAATGTATTGATGGCATTAACGTTGTCTGCCGTTAGTACATACCCCTTAGCCTGAGTAACCAACAAGGTTTCAGGCAAGGTAATAGCGGTAGATGCATGTGGGTGCAGATTCACCACAGACAACCACAAATTGTCTTCTGTATCTCTTGCCAACACAGTATCAATTCGAGGCAATGTAACGCCCTCCATCGAAAACGATTCTGTTTGCGGAGCGAGCGGGATCAGGGTTGCCCCCTGAAAAGGCTTGTACATCTTATAAAGGTAATACGTGGGTGTTAGCACCATCTCTTTACCACGGGTAAGAATCATCGATTGGATCACATTCACCATTTGGGCAATATTTGCCATCTTCACCCTGTCTGCTTTGCGCATAAACGTATTCAGGGTTATTGCCGCAGTGAGCGCATCCCTCAGGCTGTTCTGTTGTTTTAAAAACATGGGATTTTCTGATAGTTCGGGTTTTAGCCAGTTACCCCACTCATCAACTACCAGGGCAACTTGCTTCTTCGGATCGTATTTGTCCATAATGTCGATATGGCGCTGAAGAATATCGTCCATTTGGTAGGCCATGTGCATGAATTTCAGGTACTCGGAAACTGAAAAATCGATGGAAGAATCAGACATCGGGCCACGACTCATGGTGTAATGATGAAGTGACATCGCATCAAACACGGGTAAGTAACCCGGTGCAGCGGCCCAGGCACGCATGAGTGATTCGGTAAAAGCCACATCGTTATCATTAGGACCAGCAGCTACACGGATCATGGCATCGGGATTCTGAGCGCTATGATTAAACAACAAATCTATCCCGGAAAATCGTTGTTGAGGATGATGGTTCAGTGCCAGAACACTGTAAGGTTTCAGCCGGGCGAAATACTCCTCTGCAGACATTGCACCGCCGCACCCCCAGGCTTCGTTTCCCAATCCAAGATATTTTACCCGATAGGGTTCGGGATGACCATTTTTCTCCCTGGCATTCACTAATGTTGTTGGTATATCAGCGGTTAGATATTCAAGCCAGTCCGCTGCTTCCGCTACCGAGCCTGAACCAACATTTACAGAGATATATGCCTCGCTACCAATCTGTTTAGCCAATTCCATAAATTCGTCAGAACCAAACTGATTAGTTTCTATTACATTGCCCCATCCGTTAATTCTTGAAACACGTTCAGAAGCAGCGCCAATCCCATCGCGCCAATGATACTGGTCGGCAAAACACCCGCCAGGCCAACGCAATACCGGAACATTTAATTCCCGCAGTGCATTCACTACGTCAGAACGGATACCATTTACATTGGCAATTGATGAGTCACGACCTACCCAAATACCGCCATATATTCCTTCACCAATATGCTCTGAAAACTGACCAAAAATATCTCGATTTATAACAGGACCCGTAGTATCCGAGAGAATGTCAAGTTGCGTATTGGCCTGCACAACACACGCCCAGCACAAGCAGGCAAGATTAAATAACAGAATTGCGATTGATTTTTGATTTGGCAGGCTGCTTTTACCTAACCCCATACCCTATTCCTTCTCTACTAACGCGCTCTCGGCAAGGTATTCACCCTGTGATTTGAGTGTGATTAATGTTCAAGCAGACGTTAATAAAGCGTTTCAATAAAGTAAAATAGGGAATTTTCGACAAAGCATAGCCACAGGCTATAACTTGTTGTGATCAAATAAGCATAAAGTCAGTGATGAACATCTATGTGAGCTGAGGAAAGCGAATCAGCAAGACTAATCCACGTAGAACGGAATATTCGCATTAGCCACTTTGCCACTGCTACCCAGAACGTAGGCGAACAAGCGATAGCCTCCGGGCTTTTGCGGTGCATTGAGCGTCATATTTCCGGTGTGATTATCTCTTACTACCAGCCCTTGTAGAGGCTGTGGACGGGATTCCGGATCGCCGCCAGCTTTAATATCGGTGCTCTCCGGTAACACTTCCCAACGAATAGTGTAACCGTCGGCCTGATACTCGCCCACCGCCAGATTCACATGCAGCGGCTCACCGGGTTTTACATGAATATTGTTCATGGCCACCTTACCATTCAACGTAAACGATTTGATATAAGGCGCTCTCACCGAAGGCCACGTACCCTGCCAGTTATAATGCAGCGCATCGACCACTTCATTGGGGTAACCCGCTTCGGTAAATACACCGTACCAGGTTGGCGTGGTTTCCTGCTTCTGCCCCCACAGGAAAGCATAAGAACCTAATGCTCTTCCCGGCGCGGCTAACACACCGGCGGCATAACGCTCCCGATAAGACTGAGCTTTTTGAGTACTGGTTTGTTCAATAGGTACATCCCAATCGGTTTTTGGTACCTGCCAATGGCCCGTTGGCCCCCATTCTGTTACCACATACGGGCCACTATATCCCATATCCAGTAACGCTTTGGGCAAGGTTTCCAAACCGCCGTAAATATTAATACTCAGATAATCAATATCAGGTACCCGCTCCAGAATAAGATCGAGCTTGGTTTTATCCATCCCGGCGGTAACCGTGGTGATTAAATGATTCGGGTCCAGTGCTTTGATCATGGCTGCGATGTCTTGTACCGCAAACCACACCTTGGTGTTGGTGTAGAACAAATCGACTTCGTTGCCAATTCCCCACGCCAACAATGCAGGATGATCCTTAAACGCCAGAATTTGCGTTTTCACCCAGGCTTTTTGCTTTGCCACCGCGTCTTCGTCGTTGTAGTCGAAACCGTGACGTTCATGACCAATACGCAAACCCAGCATCACGGTTAAGCCGTGTTTATGCGCCTCATCTAATACCGCCTTGGCGTTGTCTGTACCCCAGGTGCGAATAGAGTTCCCGCCGCTTTGCGCAAGTAATGCCAGATTACTTCTGCCGCCAGCCCCTTTGATAAAATAAGGCTTACCGTCGCGATGAATCACATAGCCATTGTTGGTTGCAATAAGCTCTGATTTAACTGGAGATAATAACGCCGGGCTAGAGGTATTTGCCCGGGCCGAAGATAATGCAATGCATTGCATTAAAAGAATGAGTAGCAGCGTCCTTATTGTAGCGATGATTGCTCTCCCCCACTGTCCATGTATTTGCTGCAAAACCTGTGAGCGCCTTTTTACACACTGTATCACCAGTGAATGTACGCGCTTCCATGCACCTACTATACTGTTTTGTTTACATTTTACTCAACAGTTTTTTTAACATTTATTTGAAATAATCAAACTCAACTTTGATTTAGCTAAAAGAAAAATCATGAGCTGCGTAATGGATTCTCACCAAATTTACGCAAACCATTGCAAAGGGTGATGTTGTTTAATAGTCAATCAAACATACTGAGCAGCGGCCCAGCCGCTGCTCCAGGCCCACTGGAAGTTGTAGCCGCCGAGCCAGCCGGTGACGTCTACCACTTCGCCTATAAAGAACAGTTGTTCTACTTTCTTGCTCATCATGGTTTTAGACGATAGTTCATCGGTATCTACGCCGCCTAGCGTGACCTCTGCTGTGCGGTAACCTTCTGTACCGTTTGGTTTTATTTGCCAGTCGGTGAGTTGGGTTGCAATGTGTGCTATGTCTTTGCTGTTGAGTTGTTTCAGCGGTTTGTTTTCCCAGCCATTCAATTCACACAAGGTGGTAGCCACGCGTTTTGGATAGTGTTTTGCCAGCCAGGTTGTTAATAAAGAATCAGGGTTCTTTAATTGTGATTCGGCCAGGTCCTCGCTAATGTCCACACCCGGCGCGGCATTCAGGTGCAAGGTGTCACCGGGATGCCAGTAGCTGGAAATCTGTAGCATGGCCGGGCCGCTTAAGCCCCGGTGGGTAAATAGAGTCGCTTCTTTGAACGTGGTATTGTTACAGCTGGCGTAGGTGTCGATGGCGATACCACTTAATTGGGATAACAGGTTTTTTTCGTGCTCGTGCAGCGTAAAAGGCACCAAGCCTGCGCGGGTAGGCAACACCTTTAAACCAAACTGCTCTGCAATCTGATAACCAAACGGTGTGGCACCCAATTTCGGTAAGCTCAGGCCACCGGTTGCAATAACCAAAGACTCACATTGGTAATCGCCTTGTGTGGTTGTTAGTGTGAAGCCTTCATCGGCTTTTGCTACAGCACCAATTTCGCAGTGCGTGGTAATGGTTACACCGGCCTTGCTGCATTCCTTTACCAGCATATCCACAATGTCCGATGCTGAGTTATCGCAGAACAGCTGGCCTAAGGTCTTTTCGTGATAGGGGATGCCGTATTCCGCCACCAGCCCAATAAAATCCCATTGAGTGTAGCGGCTTAATGCAGACTTACAAAAGTGAGGGTTATTACACAGGTAGTTTTCGGCACTGGCGTACATGTTGGTGAAGTTACACCGACCGCCGCCAGACATCAGAATTTTGCGGCCTATTTTTTTGGCGTGGTCCAGCACCAGTACCTTTCGGCCCCGTTTGCCTGCCTGTGCCGCACAGAATAACCCTGCCGCACCGGCACCAATCACTACCACATCGAACTGTTTCACTACACGCTCCTCTTGCAAGGAGCGTAGTATAATACCAATTCTTATAGAAGTTTACCCACTCAGCAACACTGGCAGGTTTTTTAGCTAGGCTTGGTTGCACAGGTTTGGTGGTGCCAAATCAAGCAAGCGTAACAACGCTAAAAAGCCTGCCAGTGTTGCCCGTAGGGAGTGGCCAAAACGACTTACATCTGTGTTGCGCCCTCCGGACATAGAATGACTATGCCTCGGAGTGCGCGTCGTGATCTAAGTCGTTTTGACTCACTCTGAGAGGGCAAACTTCTATAAGAATTGGTATAAGTCAGTTCAGGTAAATAGGGTATGCTTCAGCTAGCGGCTTGCCGCTTGTGCCACCACATCCAAACGCGCTTTCCATGGGTCAACGCCATGGCTACCCTCGCCTGCGCGGTTAAAGTCCATCATATTGGACGTAGCCGGCTCAAAGGCTTGCCAGGTAGCCAAACCCTCGCCATTTGGATTCCCCGTTTTAGCAAAGTTAGCTACGTACTGGTGGATCATGTATGACGTAGTAGCGTCTTTAGGGGTGAGTGCCGAACCGTATTTTGCATCCACGGTTTGAAAGAAAAACGGGATATCAGACGCGTGCGCGGCACCGGGTTCGTTACTCAGGGATTCCGCCACGTAACCAAAACGGTAGTAATAGGCCTGGTGGCCTAGCTTGGTCATATTGGTAGCAACAAATCTGGCTGGCTCCTGCATCATGCGATCCTGCCCGGCCATATAACCTACCAATTGCAGAGGCGCGTCACCCGTTGGGTCGTAAGCAGCTTCGGCGGCTTGGGCAAACTCACCGTAAGAGGCAAATAAACTGGCTTTGTCGGGGAATGCGTTAAAGCCAATGTCCATACTGGTTGCCCCTACCATCACATCTACGTCGGCAACCGTGGCATTTTCCAGTGCCGTTTGGATACTACCTGTGATCAGTTCGCTGTCTTGTACCGGGCCTCCCACGTAAGTGGTTTTTCCGCCCGCAGGTGGTGCAAACATGCTTGCCAGGTTATAGCCGTCTACTACGCTCTCGCCACTTAACTCACGCAATGCCGCCAGTGCTTCAGCGCCTGACGTGCTGATGCCTTTGGCCTCGGCAAAGTTTTCACCAATGGCTTCAGCCGATTGCTCACCCGCGTCTGCTTTGCTGAGCACTCTGCGCTGCGTTAACGAGCGACCGCCACCCGACATGATCACAGCGCGCTGGAACAATCCTTTAGCTGGTGCAGTTTGCATCAAGGTTAACACCGAATCGCCACCGGCAGATTCACCCATAATGGTTACGTTTGAAGGGTCGCCTCCGAAGGCAGCAATATTATTTCTTACCCAGTGAAGCGCAGTAACCTGATCCATCACGGCAAAGTTAGCCGTGGGCTCGTTATTGGCGTTTGCTTCCTCGGTGAGCGCTGGATGCGCAAAGAAGCCAAATCGACCCAGCCGGTAGTTAAAGCTCACAAAAATGACGCCGTTTTCGGCAAAGTGCTCACCGTTATACACCGCTGGTGATGCACCACCATTTACGTAACCACCGCCGTAAATCCAAACCAGTACTGGCGTTTTTTCAGTGGCATTGGCAGGTTTCCACACGTTTACGTATAAACAATCTTCAGCCGGGGTTTTGCCCAACGGAGCAGCATCGCTAGGGAAAGGTAACTGCATACAGTCGTTGCCATAGTCACTGGCATCCAGTACACCTTGCCATGGCTGTACTGCTTGAGGGGCCCGCCAGCGCAAGTCACCCACCGGCGGCGCTGCAAAAGGAATCCCTTTAAATGCGATAACCTGATCGGATTTTACGCCTTGCACTGTGCCGCCGCTTACGGTTACCTGTGCCGGATCGGCTTTTTCGCCACAGCCGCTTAACGACAGCGCCATGACACATCCCAAAACGAGTTTCCGCCCTGATACCTGAAGTTTCATAGTGATTCCTTTTTTATGGCAACGTTTATATTTGTTATGTGAGTTAACATTTTTAAACTGACACAAATACGCACAAAACGGAATACACAAAACACTGAAGATACGTTGTTTTTTGTAATGCGCCCCATGCGAGGAACAAATACATATCGGCGATGGGAATGCTTCAAGGCGAAGAAAAGGATAACCGCAGGAGGGAAAAACTAAGAAGGCAGTTGCCTTCTTAGTATAAGAGATGTGTTACAGGTTCTTCAGCATGGTTTCAGCATCGCTCACTTCAAAGCGACCCGGATCTTCAACAAAAATCTTCACCACTTCGCCGTCTTCCACCAGCATAGAGTAACGCACTGAACGGGTACCACCAAAATCACTGGTATTCATATCCATGCCAACGCTTTTGGTGAAAAAGGCATTGCCGTCGGCCAGCATTAAAATTTCTTCGGCATTGGAGGCTTTGCCCCAGGCGTCCATTACGTAGGCATCGTTTACACTCAGGCACACAATGGTATCTACACCTTTGGCTTTAATTTTATCAGCTAATGCCACATAGCCAGGTAAATGCGCCTGGGAACAAGTTGGTGTAAACGCACCCGGTACGGCAAACAACACAACGCGTTTTCCGCCGAAAACTTCGTTGGTACGGGCATCGGTCATTTTTCCATCTTTTATGAATCCAAACGACACTTCAGGTAAAGTACTTCCCACTTCAATCATGCTTGTCTCCCAAGTAATAGAGTTATAGTGGCAACGCCGTTGCAGCAACGGCCATAAATTGTTCTAAATACTATAACAGCATAGTTAAACATTGATATATACATCAAACCGATGTTTTTTGCTGCTAATGGCCATGGAAGGTTTGGTTTGCGCCAAAAATGGAGCGCTGTTGGGGCGCTTTACCACCACACGCTTTAACGCAATGGCCTGAGCAGCGGGTAGCAGTGCGTCTGCATCGGCGTCCGGACCCAGTAATTCCTGAAAAACACGCATTTCTTTTTTCACTAACGCCGATTTTTTCCGATGCGGAAACATCGGGTCCAGATATACCGCATCCACACTCCCCTTGGGTTGAGTTTGCATGTATTCGGCGCTATTGGCGTGAACCAATTGAAAACGGGATGCCAATGCGGGTTCCTGAAGTGCCAGTCTACGCAGGCCATCGGCCAACAAGGCGTATACCACCGCCGAGCGTTCAACCAGGGTGACATTTGCACCTAACGCCGCCAGCACGATCGCATCACGGCCGAGGCCCGGCGTGGCATCAAGCACATTGAGGTGCTGACCATTCTTTATGCCAATGGCTTTTGCAATGGGCTCTTTACTGCCCCCGCCATGCGCCCGCCGGTACTGGCTTTGGCCAGACAAGAAATCTACTTTTACACCAACACTTTTGGCATCACTCGCGTCGTTTAGCACCAGACAGTCGTCTGCCATATGCAGTTGCAATGGTGCATCACTGTGCTGTGTAACGGTGATCCCTGCTTGTTGCACTATAGCAAGCACGGCTTCTTCTGTAGCACTGGGCGCGGCTTGATTGTCGAAAATAAAGGGTAAATCAGGCATGACCATATTGCTCCTTATGACCAATCCAGCGATTAATGATGGCCTGCGCATGAGCTGGATACTCCTGCCACAACTTCACAGCAATGTGCTGTACCTGCGGTATGAGCTGGGCATCGCGCACCAGATCGGCAATTTTTAACTCGGCCATACCGGTTTGACGGGTGCCCATGAGTTCTCCGGGGCCGCGAATCTCCAAATCCCGCTGCGCGATATAAAAACCGTCGTTAGACTCCCGCAATACCGCCAATCGCTTGGTAGCGGTTTTCGATAATGGACTTTGATACATCAGTACACAATGGCTTTCTACCGCGCCGCGCCCTACTCGCCCGCGTAACTGGTGTAACTGGGCTAACCCAAGGCGCTCAGGGTTTTCAATGATCATCAGGCTGGCATTGGGTACATCCACACCTACTTCAATTACCGTGGTGGCTACCAGTAAATCCAGCTCACCCGATTTAAACGCATCCATTACCGCTAACTTTTCTGCGGCCTTTAAGCGGCCGTGCACCAAACCAACATTTAAGTCGGGCAGGGCGGTTTTAAGGATTACAGCGGTGTCTTCTGCTGCCTGACACTGCAGTACTTCGGATTCATCAATCAGCGTACACACCCAGTACGCCTGACGCCCTTGCTCGCCGCAGGCTTCCCGTACCCGTTCAATCACATCGCCGCGCCGGGTATCAGGCAGGGCCACGGTTTTTACCGGCGTGCGCCCGGGTGGTAATTCATCAATCACCGAGGTATCCAAATCAGCGTAAGCTGTCATGGCCAGCGTGCGGGGAATGGGGGTAGCGGTCATAATTAACTGATGCGGAAAACGCCCTTGTGCTTCGCCTTTTTCGCGCAGTGCCAGTCGCTGATGCACACCAAAGCGATGCTGCTCGTCAACAATTACCAGCGCCAGTTGGCTATACGTTACCTGCTCCTGAAAAATCGCATGGGTGCCTACCAGCATTTGAATCGTGCCGTTGGCGAGGTTTTCCAGCACTTGCTCGCGCGCTTTGCCTTTTAATTTACCTGCCAGCCAGCCCACCTGAATCCCCAGAGGCTCCAGCCATTGGCTGAAGTTATTGGCGTGTTGCTCGGCCAACAGCTCAGTCGGCGCCATAAGGGCTACCTGATACCCCGCGCCAATTGCCGACAGCGCGGCCAGTGCGGCCACCAGGGTTTTACCCGACCCCACATCGCCCTGCACCAGACGCATCATTGGCCGTGGCTGTCGCATATCCTGTTGAATATCCGCTACCACCCGCTGCTGTGCACCGGTAGGTGAAAACGGCAGGTTGCCGAGCAGTTTATTGATCAGGGCATTGTCTACGTTGATAGCAATACCGGGTTGCGCGTCGCTTTGCTGGCGAATTTTCAGCACGCTTAAATGCTGAGCCAGTAACTCTTCCAGAATCAAACGCATTTGCGCGGGATGCTTACCGCCTTCCAGTTGCTCTACGGCGACACTGGGTGGCGGACGATGAACAAGCTTTAATGCCTCGGTCAAACTCACCTGTTGGCTGTACATACCGTCGGGTAACAAGTCATTGAGCGCACCTTTATCCAGCATAGCCAGCGCCTGTTCAGTTAGGTTGCGCAGAGTAAGTTGTTTCACGCCTTCGGTGGTTGGGTACACCGGGGTTAAGGTTTCTTCCAGTTCTTCGGTATCGGCTTCGATGAGTTTAAATTCCGGGTGCATCATTTCCAGCCCCCATTTGCCGGTACGGATTTCACCAAAGCAACGTAGTTCATTGCCGGGTGTCATCATATTGCGTTGCAACGCCCCGAAGTGAAAAAAACGCAGGGTAATGGTGCCGGTGCCATCGCTAAGCTTCACCACCAGCATGCGTTTTTTGCCGTACTGGATATCGGCCGACATTACCTCACCCAGAATGCTAACGTGAGTAAATGGCCGGCAATCGCCGATGGTGTAAATGCGCGTGCGATCCTCGTAGCGGGATGGCAAATGAAACAGCACATCCTGCACGGTATTTAAGCCTATTTTCGCGAGTTTTTCTGCGACTTTTGCGCCCACGCCTTTAAGTTGTGTAATAGGTAGCGTGGCAAGCGACTCTTCCGCTCGCATAATAATAAGTATTCCTTCCTGTATTTATAGACAGCAGTGTAATTCAAGCCCAGGCGCAATGCGAGCCTGAATCCCCGCTGTTTGCAGTGAGCGCCTCATTACCTGCTAATTCACAGGCACAATACGAACAAATGCGCCGTTTCTGTACTGTATGAAGGTAGCGTTTTACTTGTGGGTATGGTGATATATTGCTCCATGGTTGATGAAAGGAATATCCGATGTTTGTGCCCGCCCCGTTTGCGTTTAAAGAACAGCACGAGCAACTGGCGTTTATTGATGAGTATGCTTTTGCGGTGCTGGTAAGCCAGGATCTGCAGGCCACCCACATTCCATTGCTGGCGCGCCAGGAGGGTGATGATTTAGTGCTGGAAGGGCATGTGGCGCGTGCCAACCCACATTGGAAACAGCTGAATAACACAGAAACATTAGCCGTGTTCGCCGGCCCTCATGCCTATATTTCGCCAACCTGGTATGCCAGCGCACCCAATGTTCCTACCTGGAATTATGTTGCCGTGCATGCCAAGGGCTACCTTAACGCAATGGATGATGCCGCAACCCTGGATGTAGTAGACCGTATCATGGATAAATTTGAACCCGCCATGGCCCGCCCGGCTGCTGGTACCGACCAAGCGGATTATCAGCAAAAACTGCTGCGCGGTATTGTGGGAATTCAGCTCAGAGTGACATCGCTTCAAGGGGTGAGAAAACTGGGGCAACACAAATCGGCAGATGACAAAGCCGGTGTATACAACGGTTTGCGCAACACGGGTCGTCACGATGCGCTGGATTTAGTGGATTACATGCAGCGCAATAACATTGCCTGTCCTCAGGATTAGCTTGCGAGTTTTAGCGGGTAAGATTTGCTCTCTAGATTTGGCACTGAGAATTAGCCGGGCCGCATAGCCCGGCTGATTAGCAGTGTGCTCCTTGGCTGTAAACCCTAGTTAGCCAGCACTTTAGCGACACTCAGGATAAGCGCTGCCGATGGACGCACCTTAAAATCAGGGTTTACGTAGCTGAATTCCACTACGCCCTGCTGATTCACTATAAACACACCAGGTGCGGGTAATACAGCATTACCATCTGCGTCTGTTGCCAGATTGATGTTATTGGCGGCATAGCGCATTTGCGTCACTTTATCTACGTGGAAAGCCAAGCCGAATTCGCGGATCGCATTGAGTGCAGTATCAGACAATTGAATAACCTGCATCTCGGTATTGAGTGCCTGCTTTTGCAGATTCGCAGGCGTTTCTGGCGAGATTGCTAAGATTTGATAACCCAGTTCAACAATCTCCTGTTCAACTGTTTGCAGTTCAGCAAACTGACGGTTGCAATAAGGGCACCAGCCACCGCGATAAAACAGGAGCACCGTTGGCTTTTGCATAGTCAGCCCGGCCAGGCTGACCGGCGTACCGTCGGCCAGATAAACGGTAACATTAGGAATGGTCATGCCGTTCAATAGCGGCCTTACCGCATCGGCCTCAGGCGCGATGTCACGCGGCTGGGCAATCGATGAACAGGAAACAAGCACACTTATAAAGAGCGCAGTAATAAGTAGTAAACGCATTGGGATCTCTCAGTCAGTTAGGTATAAAAAAGACCAGCAATGTGGTCTTTTTCTTTCGGGCTGTTTGCCTGTTTTGGCTGAGCGTAAGTTTTTATGCGTTGAGCAGCGACTTAAACGCGCTGGTGTTGATATCCATTTTTGCCCACCAGGCATCGTCAGCAGCAATTTGCCCCCGATCATCAATCACCGGATAGGGCAAATCCCGGCTTCGGCACACTTTCGCCAGCACCGGATACCCGCCTTCAAACAAAATGCGCTGACATTCGGCTTCGGTGAGTTGCTGAATCTGGTACATGCCTGCATTCTGACGCTGACGCTGTGCTTCGTACAGCACCAGAGCGGCAGCTACCGACACGTTAAGCGATTGCACCATGCCTACCATGGGGATAACAATTTCTTTATCACACAGGGCAATGGCTTCATCGGTTGCGCCATACTTTTCCTGGCCAAACAGAATTGCCGTAGGCCGGGTGTAGTCTACTGCGCGAAAGTCTACAGCCTCGTCAGACAAGTGGGTAACCAGTACCTGCATGTTATTCGCTTTGAGCGCGCGAATGGCATCGCCCACATTTTGATGGGTGTCTACACCTACCCAGCGCTCGCTGCCCATGGCGGTACCACGGCGAATGCCATAGCGGCTTTCCCATATAGCGTGCACTTTGTGAATACCAATGGCATCACAGGTGCGAACCACAGCCGACACATTGTGCGGCTTGTGGACGTTCTCAAGGCATACTGTCAAATCCGTCTGACGTTTGGCCAGCATGTTTCTGATGCGCTGGTAACGTTCAGGTGTCATGACTTACTCCGGCAACTCCATTACGCCATCGATTTCGATTAGCGCATCTTTCGGCAGTGCTTTAATACCAATTGCCGCGCGAGCCGGGTAGGGCTGAGTGAAGTATTTAGCCATAATTTCGTTTACGGTGGCAAAATTGCTCAGATCCAACAAGTAGATGTTCACTTTCACCAGGTCGTTGGTTGAACCGCCAGCGGCTTCACAAACCGCTTTGATATTTTCAAATACCTGAGTGGCTTGTTCCGCAAAATCATCAGACACCAATTGCATGGTTGACGGCACCAGTGGGATCTGGCCAGACAAATATACTGTGGTACCTGCTTTAACAGCCTGGCTATAAGTGCCAATTGCCGCAGGGGCCTTATCGGTTTGAATAATTGACTTAGACATAATGAGTCCTGTGGATAATGGATTTATTGCTGACGCGACTGGCTGTGTCGCGACACTTTTTGTACTTCTTGCATGGTGCGTATTTTACGCATTACATTGGCCAGGTGCACCCGATTGTACGTAGTCAGTTCAATATCCACAAAGTAGACATTGCTCTCTTTCTCTTCGGTTTGCAGGCCTATGATATTGGAATCACACGAGGCGATATTGTTTGTCAGGGTGGCTAGTGTACCCTGATGGTTAATCAGTTCGATGCGCAATGATGCCTTAAATTCACCCTGCGGCTCTTCGTCCCATTGCATGCGCAGCACGCGCTGAGGTTCTTCCTTAGCCAGCTTGCGAATATTCGGACAGCCATTCTGGTGAATGGTCATGCCTTTACCCGGGCTGAGGACCGAGACAATTTCGTCATCCGGAATGGGGTGACAGCAGCGTGCGTAGGTAACCAGAAGTCCTTCCGTACCACGGATAGCCACATTGCCTTTTTTCTCGGTGAGATCTTCGCTTTCACCCAGTAACCGGCGGGCAACAATGGCGCTAAGCTCGTTGCCTAACCCAATATCCACTAACAGATCATCAAATGTCTCGTGCTTGGTTTCTACCACTACGCGGTCGATGTCTGCCTGGGCAATATCATCCAGCTTCACTGACCCCAATGCATGGCGCAACAGGCGGTTACCCATGTTAATGGCTTCCTGGGATTGCTGTTTACGCAGGTACTGGCGAATGCGGGTGCGCGCTCTGGCGCTCACTACAAAGTTCAGCCAGTTGGCATTGGGTTTGGCTTTCGGCGAGGTAATAATTTCAACGGTTTGCCCGTTTTCCAGCGGCTTGCTTAAGCTGTAATTACGGCGCTCAACACGCACACCCACGCAGGTATTACCCACATCGGAATGCACCGCATAGGCAAAGTCCACTGCGGTTGCGCCCGACGGCAACTCAATAATTCGGCCATCCGGTGTAAACACGTAAATTTCGTCGGGAAACAGATCGGTTTTTACGCTTTCGATAAATTCAAACGACGAACTGGCGCTTTGCTGTAATTCAAGCAGCGACTGCATCCATTTGCGGGCCCGCAATTGTGCGGTGGTACCATCACCGGATTCTTTGTACAACCAGTGTGCAGCAACACCTTTATCGGCCATTTGGTCCATGGCCATGGTGCGAATTTGCACTTCCACCGGAATGCCGTGTGGGCCTACCAGAGAAGTATGCAGCGACTGGTAACCGTTGGTGCGTGGAATAGCAATATAGTCTTTAAAGCGAGTCTCAATGGGCTTATACAAGCCGTGCATCGCCCCCAGAGAGCGATAGCAGTCGTCTACCGACGTAACCACAATACGAAACGCATAGATGTCCATGACTTCATTGAACATCTTTTCCTTGTTTTTCATTTTGCGGTAAATGGAATACAAGTGTTTCTCGCGACCAATCACCGACGCATCAATTTTGTATTCGGCTAACCGGGTAGACAATTCCTTTCGAATATTTTCGATGATTTCCTTGCGGTTACCCCGCGCTTGCTTCACCGCCGATTTCAGCGCGCGATGGCGCATGGGGTACATAGCCTGAAAGCCTAAGTCTTCCAGTTCATTCTTAATGTCGTGAATACCCAAGCGATGCGCAATAGGCGAATAGATTTCTAACGTTTCCAACGCAATACGACGACGCTTGTCGGGGCGCAAAGAGCCGAGAGTGCGCATGTTGTGTGTGCGGTCGGCCAGCTTGATCAGAATAACCCGGATGTCCTGCACCATGGCCATCATCATTTTGCGGAAGTTTTCAGCCTGTGCTTCCTGCTTGCTGCTAAAGGCTATTTTGTCGAGCTTGCTCACGCCTTCCACCAGATCAGCCACCGTATTGCCAAAGGCATCGGCCAAATCTTCCTGGTTGTAGTGAGTGTCCTCGATTACGTCGTGGAGAAGGGCGGCCATGAGGGTTTCATGGTCCATGTGCATATCAGCCAGAATACTGGCTACAGCAACCGGGTGCGTAATGTAGGGATCGCCACTTGAGCGCATCTGTCCATCATGCGCTTCGTGCGCCAATACAAAGGCTTCCTGTACGAGTTGAACCCGTTCAGGCGACAAGTATTCGGCGATTTTTTGCTTTAACCCTTCAAACAGATACACGTTTGTTACGCATTTCCAATAATATCAAGCGTTAAGAATACGGTGAAATGAGCAGCTTTCCAACGAAAAACGCCAGTGTTTCTTGAATAAGAAGCACTGGCGCTGTCAAAAAGTACTGCCAGAGGCCGTTGGGCTTACTGGTCAGACAGAAGACTTGCTACTGAAGCAAACTCTACGTGGTCCTGGCTTTGCTGGTCACGCAGCTCATCCTGTTCGATGGTTTCAGCGTTAACCAGACCTTCTTCGATTTCGCGTAATGCAATAACGGTAGGCTTGTCGTTACTCGCATCAACCATCGGCTCTTTGCCTTCTGTGGCGATTTGGCGGGCACGACGTGCAGCAACCAGTACCAGGTCAAAACGGTTACCAACTTTATCAACTGCATCTTCGACTGTAACGCGAGCCATGTATATCTCCGAACTGAACAATACTATTACTAAAAATGGCCGCGTAGTATACAACAACACGGCGGGAAAAGGGTAGTACTAAATTTGAGCTTAGCCCAATAAACTCCTGACCAGCGCGTTATGGCGCAGTTGCTGTTTATGGGTTCGCAACCGCTGCGTCTGCACAATGTAATTTAATTCGGCCAACGCGGTGTTAAAGTCATCGTTGATCAGCACGTAATCAAATTCGTCGTAGTGCGACATTTCCGATACGGCTTCGGCCATGCGTTTGGCAATCACGCTTTCATCGTCCTGCCCGCGACCTTCGAGGCGCTGGCGCAGTGTTTCCACCGACGGCGGCAATATAAACACACCACAGGTATCGGGCATCAGCTTTTTCACCTGTCGGGCACCTTGCCAGTCGATATCCAGAAACACATCAATGCCCTGATGCAGGGTTTGTTCTATGGTGATCCGCGACGTGCCGTAGTAATTGCCAAACACTTCTGCATATTCAAAAAATGCATTTTGCGCGATCAGTGCCTCAAACTCGGCATGCGTAACAAAATGATAATGCTCGCCGTTTACTTCTCCCGGACGGGGTGCACGGGTAGTGTGCGACACCGATACCTGCAACGGATTGGCACCCGCAGGCGGTGTTTGTGCCAGCAAGGCTTTAATTAAACTCGATTTGCCCGCCCCGGACGGCGCAGCCAGAATAAACAGGTTGCCCAGTAATGTACTCATATCGCGTACCACTTCATCAACAGTGTATGCTAAATCCCGATTGTAGCACACCGAGGCGTAGCTATTCACAGCCTTTGTCATAAATTCAATGACATGCCACCGTTGTCTCAAAAATCGCGATTGCTCCGGCCGAGGCATGATGGTAGTTTTGCACTGCAGTATTCCAAATTACTAAATCCGGCGCAGAACAACAAAATCAAGGACATCGTTACCATGAGCCAGCCGTTACCTTATGTTGATATCAATCCCGTTTCAGCCGCTACAGCTACCGTGATCTGGTTGCATGGTCTGGGCGATTCCGGTCATGGGTTTGCGCCCATCGTTCCGGAATTACAGCTTCCCGAAGACATGGCTATTCGCTTTGTTTTTCCGCATGCGCCTGAACGCCCGGTGACCATCAACGGTGGAATGCGCATGCGCGCCTGGTACGACATCAAATCAATGGATTTTGATAAACGTGCCGATCTAGGCGGAGTGAGAGAGTCAGCAGAATTGGTTGAGCAGCTTATTGAAGCTGAAATTGCCAAAGGCGTACCGGCTAACCGCATTATCCTTGCCGGATTTTCTCAGGGCGGCGTAATTGCACTGCACCTTGGCACGCGTTACAGCAAAACCCTGGCCGGTATTCTGGCACTGTCTACTTACCTGTGCGAGCCTGCATTGCTCGCCAATGAAGCCAGTGATGCCAATAAGCATACGCCTATCCAGTTTGGCCATGGTACGCACGATGACGTGGTGCCGGCTGCAATGGGGCAAGCCGCTTTTCAAACCCTGCAGGATGCAGGCTATCAGGTAAGCTGGAAAGCCTACGCCATGCAGCACAACGTGTGTATGGAAGAAATTCACGACATCAGCGCCTGGATCCAGGCCAGACTCAGTTAGTCACCGTTGCATAGAGGCAGATCAAGCTAATTTCGTCGCGCGTTCAGGCAATTTCAGTTACACTGTGCTGATTGAATTTGTATTTGAAACACAAGAATTTACCCTATGGCGAACAATGCAGTGAAGCCTCATCGCACCATTAGAATTGCCACACGCAAGAGCGCTCTGGCCATGTGGCAAGCCGAGTATGTGCAAGCGCAGTTATTGCACCATCACCCTCACCTCAGTGTTGAACTGGTACCGATGTCTACCCAGGGTGACCGGATTCTGGATACGCCCCTTGCCAAAATTGGCGGCAAAGGGTTGTTTATAAAAGAACTGGAAGTCGCCATGCTGGAAGGCCGTGCCGACATTGCCGTGCATTCTATGAAAGATGTGCCGGTAGACTTCCCCGAAGGATTTGGCTTACACGCCATTTGCCCGCGCGAAAATCCGTTCGACGCCTTTGTATCTAATCGCTTTGATTCGCTTCAGTCGTTACCTGAAGGCGCAGTGGTAGGCACCAGCAGTCTTCGCCGTCAGTGTCAGTTAAGGCATCACCGTCCGGATTTAGTGATCAAGGATTTGCGCGGCAATGTAAATACCCGTTTGGCAAAGCTGGATGCCAATGAATACGATGCCATTATTCTGGCCTGTGCAGGTTTAATTCGTTTAGGCATGGAAGATCGCATCACCCAGCCAATCCCTCACACCGATTCGCTGCCCGCAGTGGGTCAGGGTGCAGTGGGCATTGAGTGCCGCAACGACGACGCAGAACTGATAGAACTACTTAGTGCGCTGAATCACGCCGACACTGCCAGCCGTGTAACAGCTGAGCGCGCCATGAATGCGCGTTTGGAAGGCGGTTGTCAGGTACCCATTGGCAGTTATGCCACGCTGCAGGGCGACACTCTTCACCTTACGGGACTGGTAGGCACAGCAGATGGTTCTGTGATCCTGTATGCCAACGCACAAGGGCATCGCGACCAGGCCATAAACCTTGGCATAGAAGTGGCTGAGTCACTGTTGGCCCAGGGCGCAGCCGACATTTTATCTGCGCTTCACAACGATTAAGTATAAACGCCGCCATGTATCTGGTTACCCGTCCCGAGCCTAAACTGGCGGCAAGCGCCCAGGCGTTTGCTCAGGCGGAGCTTTGCGCCTCGGTAGTCGCGCTGCAAACCATTAAAAGTATTCCCTCACAAGCCCTTAAGTCATGTGAATGGCTCTGCCAACACAGCAGCGCGATAGTGGTGCTCACCAGCAAGGCCGCGGCTGAGGCGTTGCGTGAGGCATTGACCAGTGCAGCAACGCAGTTTCCGCCCGCAACCCGTATCGTAGCCGTTGGCAAGGGTACTGCAGACGCTTTGGTAGGCCTGAGTAAGATGGTTATCACGCCAGAGCGCGAAAGTTCGGAAGGCCTTTTGGATTTACCGCTGTTACACGATTGCACCGGCCAGCACATTTTGTTATTAAAAGGTAAAGGTGGTCGGACCCATATTCAGGAGACGTTGGTCGCCAGAGGCGCCCAGCTCACCATTTTTGACGTTTACGAACGCATTACACTGGCGTCACCCTTGTTCAGTCAACCCATTAACTGGAAAGCCATCAACGGTATTGTGGCAACCAGCGGCGAACAGGCACAGTGTTTATTAAACACCTATCAGGCTCAATCGTTACATCAGTACCGCTGGTTAACGGTGAGCGAAAGAATTGCAGAGCAGTTGCGTCAGCAGGGCATTGAACAAATAGATATTTGCACACAAGCCAACGACCTGTCGCTCATTGCATGGATAAAGCAAAACTGGGAGTAACCTATGGCTGATAATCAGCAACCGCAAGACACCGCCAAAACTCGTCTGGCTGAAACCATTGAAGCCACTGCTTCGGCCAGAGCGAAAGTTGCTGCTGAGTCAAAACAGGCCGCTAATAAACCCGCGGGTACCGGTTTGCTGTGGTTATTTGTAGTGCTGAATCTGGCGTTGCTGGGTGCTGCCTCATACGGTGGGTATTGGTTCGTTAATCAACGTACCGTAACGCAGGCGAAATTGGACGCACTTGAAGCCAGTGTGTCTGATTCGATTGCTGCGCAGGGCAATCGCGCCGCGTCCGACAGCAATGTGATAAAAACTGACCTCACCAAACAGGAAGCAACCGACCGCGCCCTAGCCGACGCGCAGCAAGCGGCTGACGCTAAGATAAATGAACTGGCAGGTGCACTCGCTAACGCCGAAGCACAATTGCAGGAAATGAACGGACGCCGCCCTACCGATTGGCTGGTAGCCGAGGCCGATTATTTAGTGCGTATGGCCGGACGCAAAATGTGGCTGGAGCAGGATGTACGTACCGCCATTTTGCTGTTGGGGAATGCCGACAAGCGCTTGCAATCGTTATCTGATCCTTCAGTGTTACCCGTTCGTGCGTTGATTGCCCAGGACATTCAGGCGTTACAACAGGTTAACCCGACTTCTCAGGTGTCGGTAGCACTGGCACTTAACGGTATGTTTAAACAAGTGAGTAAGCTTCCCCTGGATGCCCCGGAAGAAAACTACACGGCACCAGACACCAGCGTGACGGATTCAGCCAGCGACTGGAAACAAAACCTGTTAAATGTATGGCACTCTCTAGTAGACGACTTTATTCACGTGGAAGTGCGTGACGAACCCATTGAGCCCATGATGACAGCCAAACAGAAATGGCTGGCGCAAGAGCAGCTCAAACTGGCATTACAACAAGCGCAGGCCGCTGCTCTGGCCAGCGAACAGGCGTTGTTTGAGGCGTCGCTTGATCAAGCCACTGCCATTCTTGTTGAACACTACTTAGCCGACAGCCCGCAGGTAAGCGGATTTGAAACGGCGCTCAGTCATTTAAAAGCCACTGATATCAGCAAAGCCATTCCAACCGAACTCAACTCGCAGGCCGCCCTTGAAGCGCTGCTGGATAGCCGGGTGAAACGCGTGTTTGGTGAAGGAGTCAGCGCGCTATGAGAAAACTGATCCTAAAGCTGCTGTTCATTACCGTAGTGCTAATTGCCCTGATAGCCGCGCCGTCGCTCATTGGCAATAAAGGCTATGTGCTGATCTCCATGGGTAACCTGATGATTGAAACCAGCGTAGTAGCGCTTGGGATCATGCTGTTAGGCGCTGTGGTGATTTGGGTCCTTATCCGCATGTTGTTTGGCAGGGCGTGGCAACTCACCAGGTTGCCAGGCAGTTGGTTTGGTGGCCGGGCCGAGCGCAAAAAGCAACGTGCATTTTACCGCAGTATTCAGGCATTGGCAGAAGGGGAGTGGGATGCCGCTACCCAAGCCGCTGACATAGCTGAGCAGGGTGAGTTTGAGGGTGTGAATTATCTGGTAGCCGCTCAGGCAGCCGTAGCACGCGGCAAACATGACACTGCTACCCGTAAACTTAACGAAGCGGCGGAATACCCAAGTTCGGCGTTAGCTGCACGTGTTACGCTGGCGCGCATGGCATTGTCTGCTCATCAGCCCAAACAAGCACTGGCAGAGCTGGACAAACTCGACGTTAAACAAAAGGCCACTAAACCCGCCATTGCACTGCGCGTGCAAGCACTGGCAGAGAGTAATCAGTGGGCCACACTCGAAAGCGAACTTGATGGTTATAAAAAAGTACTGGGCGATCAGTACACCATATGGTCCAGGCAGATTGCCAAAGGCCGGCTGTCTGAAGTTGCCAGCAAGCAGGGCGCAATTCAGTTAAAAACCTTCTGGGAATCGTTACCCCGCAAACATCGCAACGATGTTGGTTATCAGGTAGCCTACGCCGAACAGTTGCTGGCTCAGGGCATGCATCAGGAAGCTCAGACCATGCTGCTGGACTGGCAAAAACGCGGGCCACAGCCCGACTTTTTACCTTTATTACAACAATTAGCACTACCTAATCCGGCCCCAACTATCAGTGCACTGGAGAAGTGGATAAAGGCCGACGAAGACAACCAGGAGTTATACCGTGTTCTGGGTAAAGTGGCGTATAAGGCCAACGACATGACCCTGGCCAGTAAAGCACTGCAAAAGGCCATGAAGCTGCAACCGTCGAAGGAAGTCTTATTGCTACTGGCAGAAATTAACGAAAAGACCCGCAACCACGAATCTGCGCTGGCTTACTACAAACAGAGTATTGCACTGAAAGAGAAGTAAACAGGTAAATTAACGGAAACAAAAATAAGGCTGGATTGATACAACAAGGGCGCTATACAGCGCCCTTGTTCTTTGCATAGCATACCCTGTGGGATACCAACCTACGCAAACATAAAGCCGGAAAATTGATTCACTACCACGGCTATCACATAGGCCAGCACACCGTAGGCCACATACAGCCCCCAGGCCAGTTTATTACTGCCGCTTTCGCCTTTAAGCATAGCAACGGTAGCAACACACTGCAGTGCCACAACGTAGAACAGTACTAAGCCCAAACCGGCTTCTGGTGTCAGGCCCTCAGCTTGTACGCGCTCAGCTAACCCGGCTACGTCTTCGTCCGCGCCTTCCATACCAAACAGCGTGCCCAGCGCACCAACAAACACTTCACGGGCCAGGAACGACATCAAAATAGCCACGCCATAGCGCCAATCCAGTCCCATTGGGGCAAATATAGGTTCAATGTAATGCCCAATCTGACCTAACCAGGAGTCTTCCAGCGAGGCATTTAGAGGGAAATAACCCAGGACCCAAATGCCTACCGATACCACAAAAATAATCGGACCAGCGCGGCGGATAAACTGCAAACCGCTGTTAATAACGCGGTGGAATAATGGCTTCCAGTGAGGCAGGCGATAAGTGGGTAATTCCAGAATAAACGGCATGTCGGTCTTTTCTAAATCGCGCGGCAAAAAGCGATTGAGCACCTGGCTAATAATCAAGGCCATCACAATGCCGAAGAAATACAAGCCAAAGAACGCCGCGCCCTGTAAGTTGAATACGCCAAGGAAGGTACCGTCAGCAGGCACTAATACTGCTACCAGCAAAGCATAGACTGGCAAACGCGCTGAACAGGACATCAGCGGAATGGTAAGCATGGTAACTAAGCGTTTGTGTGGGGATTCAATGGTACGCGCTGCCATAATAGCCGGGATAGCGCAGGCATGACCCGACAAGTAAGGAATAAAACTGCGACCAGACAAACCAAAAAAGCTCAGCGGCCGATGGCACATTAGCGCCGCGCGAGCCAGATAACCAGAATCTTCCAACAACCCAATGATCAGGGTTAACACCATGATTTGCGGCACAAATACTAAGAACGAACCCACACCGCCAAACATGGCATCGTGCATGAAGTCATGAAACATGCCTTCCTGAGTAAGCGACCCCACACCACTGGCTGCCTGCTCAATAAAGCTTTCCACACCATCCATCAGCGGTGCTGCCAGGGTAAAAATACTCTGAAACAACACAAACATCACAGCGATAAAAATGAGCCCACCGGTCCAGTTATTCAGCATAAAGCTGTCGATGCGATTCTGGTTTTTCAGCACAATATCGTGCTGAATGCCGAATTCGCTGGCCAATTCCTGACTACGAGAGGCAACATCCGAGTAATCTGCTGCAGGAGGCTGCGCGTCCTTGTGTACCTTCGGCCAGTCAGCCATCGACAACAGTGCTTGTTTGAATTCGTGCAAGCCATCAAGAGAGCGAGCAGATAACGGCATAACCGGACTACCCAGAGCGTTAGACAGTCCTTCGGTATCGATGCTTTCGCCCACGCGTTTCACTTCATCAATGAAGTTCAGCGCAAACATAACGGGTTTACCATGCTGCACGGCCAGTTGCTTAACCTGCAGGCCCAGAATCAAACTCTGTGCTAATCGGGTGGCGTCCAGTACCACCAGCACCATACTGGTGTTGTCATCTACCAGTGAACGCTTAATTTCTTCTACTGCGATCACTTCGTCGCGGGTAAGCCCGTTCAGTGAATAAGCCCCGGGTAAATCAACCAGTTCAAATTTATCAAACCTGCCGCGGGTTACTTCTACGGTGATCCCTGGGTAATTGGCTACTTTTTGGCGTAATCCGGTAAGTTGGTTAAACAACAAACTTTTACCACAGTTTGGCTTACCTACCATTAATATGCGTTGCATGAGTACTACTGTTCCTGAAGTGTGCTAACAGTTTATGGTTAGTCTTGAAGCGCGATCTCAATACAAGAAGCCAGATTTTGTTCCATCGCGAACACGCTTCCCCCTAATTGCATTACCATAGGGCCGCCAAGAGGGCCTCGTCTTACGCATTGCACACTGCGCCCTGGCGCCAGTCCCATTTCGTAGAGACGGGCAATAATCTGAGGGTCCAGCGCGGTGTCTACCTGACTAACCAGCGCGGATTGCGACTTACCCAGTTCCCATAATGTCATAGTGAATTTCCAGTCTGTTCACGCTGCCCAATCTGCATTCGGTTGGCAACGTTCATAAATAACAATCATTCCTATTTAGACTAACAGATTACCGCCTGTAGCACTAGCGGAACATGGGTGACAGATAAAATTGAATGAGTACTTGCTGTGCGGGAATGTCTACGCTTAAGCTAGATGGGTTTACTCAACCCTACTACAAGGATTTAGCATGATAGCCTACACCATTTTTGGTACCAACGATTTAGCCCGGGCCGGTGCGTTTTACGACGAGTTATTGTCAATAATGGGCGCACAACGCGCCATTGATGCTCCGCGCATGATTGCGTGGGGAAATAACCCAAGTGCACCTATGTTTGCGGTAGCCACACCGTTCGACGAAAAGCCTGCAACGGTAGGCAATGGCAGCATGGTAGCGCTGGCCGCCGCCAATCCTGAGCAGGTAAATGCCTTACACGCAAAAGCCATGGCATTGGGTGCAAAAGATGAAGGCGCACCAGGTACGCGCATGGACACTTATTACTGCGCGTATTTCCGCGACTTAGACGGCAACAAAATCAACTGTTTTTGTATGGCCTGAGCCTTCGCGCTACACCAATAAAAAAGCCACCTCAAATTGAGGTGGCTGAACCATCGTGAGTCAACGAGGTTGTACGGAGCTTAGAAACTCAGACCTACCGATAACTGGATGCGACGCGGGTTATAGTAACTGCGCGGGCTACCGAAATTATCGCCAGGGAAAGGATCGTAGCTGTAGCCTGTTTGCTTGTCGAACACGTTAAACAGGTCGGCACGGAAACGCCCAACCAGACCATCCATAAACTCATAGTTTTGCGTATAGCTTAAATCCATTTGCCAGTGGCTTGCACCGCGGCGACTTCCAGCTGGTTCTGCATAACGGCTGGTGCTGGAAGAATAGCCATACACAGCGCCGTCCCAGGCAGTCCAGGCTTCACCCGACTGGAAGATAAAGTACGCGCCAGCTACGCCTTCCCAGGGGAAAGTATAGGTGCTTAGCACTTTAAATTTGTGCGGCTTGTCGCCAATTAGCTTACCGTAGCGGTTGTCCCACACCATGCGGCCAGGGCCGTCACCGTAGAACGACGAACCGATGAAGGTATTGGCATCGTTGCCTGTGGTGGTATTGTCCTGGTCGAAATTACCGTAGTAATGGCTCCAGGTATAAGACGCATTAACATACATGTTGTCTGCGTTGTATTCCGCTTCCATACTCCATTCGTAATACTTAGTCTGGCCACCGTCTACTTCGGCAATCACATAAGACGAACCACCCACTTCCGCTCTCATGTCTGCCAGGTTGGGAATATACAAGCCTTTGGCAGCGATATTGTCTGGCACACTGCCACCGGTGTAATCGCCATACAGACGCGCATCGTTTGGCATATCTTCCCAGAAGTGGCTACCGTAGCGATAACGCAGGTGTGTGCGCAGGAACAGTTCAGGTGTAACCAGCTTAGTGGCACCCACTGTTAATTCATCAATTCGGCGCGGCTTCATATTATCGGCGAAGAACTTACCACTGGAGCCTGCAGCACCGCCGGCACTCAGGTAATCACCGTTTTCATCGAAGTTAACCAGAATTGTACGACGGCTGTTGCGATCCCATGATGCCGCACGGGCCAAAGAACTGGCTTCCGGGTTGTAACTGGCATAATTTGCAAATACGCTGCCAGAGGCATCGTAATCCCAGGTTACTCCCAATCGTGGCTGGATCATGTCTTTCCAGTCTACTTCGTACATTTCGTACTTTTCACCCGGAGCTAATTCATAGCCAGACACATTGCTGCTGTTTTTCTTCAATCCCTGTCCGTAAAGGATGTCTTTGCTTACCAGTACACCAATGTTGTAGGTAAAATCACCGTGTTCAATTTCGTCGTTAATTTCGAAACTGTAGCTCTCAGCAAAAGACTTGATGGTAGGTACCGTGCCATCTTCACCTACCAGGCTCATTTGCTCTACCGCAACCTGATAGTAAACATCCGATACGTCGTTATCGCCTTCTGCACCCAACCCGCCAACATAGCTAATGGTTCCCCAGCCGTTTGATAAACGTGCCAGGTCTTCCATGATTTCAGACCACTTAAAGCCAAAGTGCAAAAAGTGAGTCATGTCACCGAGCTCTAACTCGGTATCATAGGCCAGTTCCAGTGATTCCCTTTCGAAGTCCTGATTGTTGATAGTTGGGTATGCGCCTACGCCGGTACCACCCATCATTTCACCGCTATCGCCCACATAGCCATAGGCCTGAATCAGCGGCAACGCGGCAGCGTTGTAGGCGTTGATAGCAGCAATAGTATCGGCATCGGCACCAGCAGGAATGTCGCGCAAACTCGGCACACCGAAATAACCCATCTGATCCAGATTGTTCAGATCCAGCGAACCGCCAATCGATGGTACCGCACTTAACATTACATCAGGGCGGCTGGCAGTATCTTCCTGGTACATACCGTACTTGAAGGTAAATGAAGAAGTATCACTTAGCAGATACGAGCCATCTAATGACAGAATGCTCAAATCAGCAGAACTCCCCAAAGACACACTGTCGGTCTCAAATTCGCCGATAGATGCGCCTTCGATTTCGCGGTTAGATACCCGTTGGCTTAAGTTGATCAATAGATCGTCGTTAGGTGCCCACGTTAGTTTTCCGAAGAATTCGTCGCGGGTACTGTTATATTTTTTAGCCGGGCCATATACGGTAACTTTGTTAGTGCCATCAACTTCCGGGCGATAGTACGATGCGTAGAAGAATAGTTCGTCTTCAATCAGCGGACCACTCAGAGAGGTGATAATCCAGGTTCTGTCGGTATCCTGAATCACGCCGGATTTGGGTGTTGCCGAGAAATCAGCGTTCTGAATACGGTATTCCACGTTACCGTGAAATTCGTTAGTACCGGATTTTGAAACCGAGTTAACCGCGAAACCACCTGAACGGTTAAAGCCAATGGCCTTCGCACCGCCGCGGTCCACAGACACATAGGCGATATCATGGGTAGAAGGTTCAGACGACAAGTTACCAAACATAGGTAACGACAAATCCACACCGTCAAAACCATAGCTATTGTCTACACCCGAACCACCTGCTGATGGGCCTAATACGCTGTTTTCGCTATATTCAATACCCGGTAGAATCTTCAGCATGTCACGGTAAGTCTGCCCAATTGGCATGGCCGCAATCAGTTCCTGACTAAACGAGTTAGTCAGGGAGGAGTCGCCTTCCTGAATAATGGGCGAACCCACAATTTCAATCACTTCAGTATTTGCTGGCTCGTATACCAGATTCACTACAGCGGATTGATCCAGCAAAACGCGGGTTTTTAATGTTCTCACCGAACCATCAGCGAAAGTAAATTTCACGTCGTAGTCACCTGGCAGCAAAAATGGCAGCGTAAATGAGCCGTCAGTTTTGGTAGTGCCTGTTCTGGGCTTTGGCATCACGTTACTGGTTGCTTCAACGCTAACACCGCTTACCGATACCACGCCGTTAACCGCACTAACTGTACCTTTGATACTACCAGTGGTTTGCTGAGCCTGAACCGGTGCGCTGATCCCAGCGGCCACGGTGCCAGCGAAAATAACTGCTGCGCAGGTTGAGCGATGTTGCCAGGATTGACGAACCGCCCGGCGAATGGATTGCGCTAAATAGCGCCCCGCTGAACGCGCCTCAAATGGCGTGAGTTCCTTTTTCATGTGTGAGACCCCTGTTGCTGTTTTTGTAGTACGGTTTATACCGCTTATGGTCAACTTTTAACCTACAGCAACCCTTGAGGTCAAGAATAATTTTTTCTTATTTTTGATTTTTTAAGAAATATTTTATCTCAAAATATTTCAAAATCACGGGAGAAATTGCATTTTATTCCATTCCAATATAAACCGCGTTGTTATAACGCAGCGTCCATGGGTGTTACCGCACGAATCACAACAACAAAAAACAATATAAATCAGCAATTTAACTAGAAAGGCAAGGCATTATTGTTTTATTTTTTATATAGTAAATAGCAACAACGTGGCGATTTTTTATAGTTAAAGCGTGGGTATTATTACAAAATAATTTTTATTCTACTGAGGATTTGGAATAATTATTATTCCTGTGAATGCTGTAAATTATTCCTATAAAGCAGATAAACAACCCCTTCCAAATGGTCATGTTGTTTGAAAGGGGTGTGAGATATTCGCAGTGTTGAATTAGCTTAAGTGCTTCCACGGCCCGGTAATTGCCAGTGTTTGCGTGGGCGAGTATATGTTCACAAACAAGGTAGAACCATCCGGTGAAAAACATGCGCCTGCCATTTCAGTTTGTAAGGCAAGTTGTGCAAACGGATACACTTCACCCTCGGGGGTAACGCCGCGTAGGTGATTGTCTACCACCGCCGTATACTGGTCTTCACACACAATCAGATGTCCATTTGGCGCCACAGTCAGGTTGTCGCCAAAATTAAAGATTTGCGCATCACTGCTTTCCACAAACAATTGCAGACGCCCCGGTTTGTCGTGCTCGCTGGGGGTACCTTCGTACGGCGACGGCTGATAGCGCATTACCTGCCCTAGTTTTTGATTACCGCCATTGGTGCAGCAAAAATAAAACTCGCCCTGCCCCCAATGCACGCCTTCGCCACGGGCAAATAATGCGGCGCCTTCTTCATAGCCTTGTTTGCGCAGATCGTCTTCGGGGCTATCCGGATTTTTAATGTCCACCCACTCACAATCTACCCAGGATGACACCGGCATTTCTTGTTTTTGCCAGTTGCGCGTATCAAATTTGGGATACCCTTTCACCGCCAGCGCCTGGAGTTTTCCACCTGCCTGTAAATTGCCGTATTCATTGGGCACCAGGCGGTACAGTAAGCTGTCGCCTCGATCTTCGGTCAAGTACACTACGCCGGTTTCCGGATCGACGCATACCGCTTCGTGATTGAAGCGCCCCAGTGCTTTGAGTGGCTTAGGATCCACCAGCCCATTAGCGTTTGCAGGTATCTCAAATACATAGCCATGATACTGCTGATTAGTGGAGGAAGGCTTGTCAACACTCTCCTCACAGGTAAGCCAGCTACCCCATGGCGTTACGCCACCTGAGCAGTTGCGCACTGTGCCGGTTAAACTCAGGTATTCCTTCACTTTCTTACCCGTTTTGGTGTTAACCACCAGAGTAGTGGTACCGCCGGGAAGCGCCTGGCCCAATTCGTTGTTGTCGTAGGCACGAGGCGTTTTTAATGGATCAGGTTGCCCTGGCCCGAATTCCTTCAGATGTTTGGGCTGTAACTCGTGATTGCGCACTAACGCAATGTGTTCATCGTCAATTTCAAGACATCCCATACCATCTGCACGATCAGGCACACTATTGCCATCGCTCATCAGTTCACCCAGTGTCGACAGCACCTGGTAGCTAAAGCCTTCTGGCAACGAGAGCACGCCTTGGGGATCGCTGATCAGTGGACCATAGCCAGCTGTGGTTTTAGTAACCAGGGTTTCTGCCCAGGCTTTGGGCTGGCGAAACAGTCCGCCGGTGAAGCCCGCAGCGGCCAGTGTGCCCAGCGCTACGGTAAACTGTCGTCTTGTTATCATGGTGATGTCTCTTGTTATTATGGTTTGTTTTCGCACCAACCCCTACCGGGAAACCTAGCGGGAGACCTAGCGGGAGACCTGCTGGGGCGACTGCCTGTGGGCGCGTTGGTTATACCCATTATGTATGAGCCAGACGTGGCGTCCAGGTTCCCTTTTACAAGCGCCCGTGCGATTAACGCGCCAGTTTTACCGATAATCTCCCAGTTGGCGTGTATCGCTTTGGTCATCCAGTAATTTTATCAGGGCTTTGCCCAAACGCACATTCAGTGCGCTCGCAGCCACCGCCTCTGCTGAATTTTCTACCAGCTTGGCAGCCAGCGAGCCACTTAGCTGATTGGTCATCTCATCGGTTGCCAGGTCGAACAGGCTCTGTGCAGCCAGATTCTGGGCGAGTATTTTCATCAGCTTCCAATTACCTGTGGTGGCCGGGCGCAGCCCATAAACCTGCGCTACGCGCTTAATGGTACGCACGCTTATCCACAACAACAACAACGTTTGAATAAGATGGTTAGGGCTAATAAACGCCATACTGCCGCTAGCCATGGCTTCCTTCTTCACAACATCATTGGCTTTTTTGCGCACAGGATTTATTACGTACTGTTGATACAGGTTTAGCACATCCTCAACGGAATGGTCGTCCTGTAACATCGACTTAAACTGCCGGTAGCAACGTTGGGCATAGCTGCCCGCACTGAAGTGCTGCGCATATTGATCGAGTTGTTTTACAGCCAGAACCGGCTGACTGAGTGCCAGTAAATCACTGCGGATGGGGCGTTTGTCGATGAACGTATTGACCCTGCGATAGCCACGGTATTCACTGGTAGTTAACCACCCGAGGCTACCCACAAAGGCGCTGAGTAATAGCGCTAGAATCGAGGTTGATACCGGCGCGCTGGCAAAGTGAGTGTCAATAAACGCAATGGCCTCAAACACACTAAAGCCAACAAAACAGGCCGCACCCGACAACAGTACCCACCACTTTGCCGACAACCCGGATTGGTTGGCGTGTTGGGGCTGCCAGTCATCCTGAGCTTGTTTAACCGGCATAGCGTGATCAGGGCGCTGCGTTTTAATTTCGGTTTGCTGAATCTTTGCCCGGTAAGGGGATTCGTCAGTGGTTTTCATGGGTTACTTCTCCAATAAGAACTGCAACAAACGGTCGAGTCCTTTTCCGTTTAACATGCGCGCCAGATAGTCAGATGGCACCGCGGCTTTGAGCACTGGGTAGTGCTCATCAGCAGGCATCGACTTCAAGTCTGGCGGTAACGCCTCAAAATCGGCTTCCATATAGCGGCCTTCCGGATTCACGTAGCGCAGTGCATTGCTGTGACTGCCTTCATCGGTGGCCTGAATGGCCGACACCAGAAAGTGTTCAAACTGCACTTCTCCGTCTTTAAAGCGCGCGGTTGCACCTCGCGTTACGTCTTTCAGCAAACTCAGTAGGGCATCGCGCTGCCCTGCCGGCACTAAATCGGCCTTAGTGGCTACAAACGCCACTTTGGCAATACCCTGCTGTTGCAATACATTGCGCTTAAACCAGTTTTCATTGCCGTACACAAAAGTATCAGCGAGATGACTGAGGGTTTCGCGCAGCTGATATAAGTGACTGCGGCTATGATTTAAGCCTTCAAACAGATCAACCAGAATGATTTGCTTGTCGGTTTGGCGAAAGGTGTCTTTTTTCAACCTGGTAAGCCATTGGTGTTTAAACACCTCAAAATGCCGGGTAAAACACTGTGTCCAGGGGCTGGCTATATCGCTACTTATGCGGGAAGGCAATGGCGTAAACCCCTGTGCGACATAATCAAATCCGGAACCTGGAATTAAAAAACTGCCAGGTTGAAGCATAGAGATGCCCTGTGATTTGGCTTCCTGTATGTAATGGCGATAGGCCGAAACAAGTTGCTCTACGTTCGCTTGTGTTGGCGGTTGTTCAAAATCAAACGCGTTAACCTTATCGTGCCATGCTTTGGCATAGCGCTGCTGTGGTTCGTTCATTTGCTGCGCCCAGGCACTGTCCGACCACTGCGTATAGCTTTTACTCAACATGGGCAGGTCGGTAAGCCATTCTCCGGGATAATCAATAAATTCAAATACCACATCGGTAAACGGCAACAGGTATTTTTTTAACTGATGAGCTTGCCGCAACCGCACTACCAGCTTAAACCCGGCTACGGTTTCCGTCGCAGGCGGCCAGTGCCCGGCTTCCAAATCGCGAATATGCTCTTCCACCGGAAACAGTGGTAGATCGCCCAATGGTTCAAGCCACATTTTTTCCACCAGTTCCATTGGCAAATAGCGCAGTAAGGGTAAGCACTGATACTGCTCTTCACTGCGGTATTTCAGTACGGTCATTAAACTGGTAAACAGCATTGATTTACCACTGCGGCTCAGGCCGGTAATGGTAAAGCGGTGCTCCGACTGCATAAACCAGCGCTGCCACTGGCTTGTGCCGAGCGCTTTGGCGTGTTTAGCCGGAGTGAGGATTGCGTCGATTAATTTGCGCATAACAATAATGCACCAGGCCCATTGGTTTGGAATATACCGTTAACATGGGCCGTTACTGCATTAACTTCAAGGGTTTGCCACAATTTGTTACAGCTTAGTTTCGGGTGTTGTGCCCTGATCGCCTTTTTCCTGCTCTTCCTTCAGCTCCAGCTCATTAATTTCGGCTTTGATACTGGCGCGCAATACGTCGTGCTGCATTTTGGTGAGCGGATAAATTTTACTGATAAAACACTTAAACGGCAGAGAATCGGGTACGTATACGTAATCCAACCCTTCACTCAGAGTATTGCCAAACCGGCGGTGTAGCACCAGTCCCATCGAAAAACTCAGTTCCGAGCAGCGCGGTGCCAGCTTCACCAGAAAATGGCGCATGGGCGCACTGCGAAACACTACATAGTGATCGTTCAGCTGACCGTAACTGTCTAACGTGAAAGCTGAAACGGAATGTTGGTTTTCGAGTTGTTCACTGGCAATAAATTCTTCAATTAAGGTTTCCATGGCTTCGTCGCTTAAACGCGACGTTGCGCATGATGCTAACAGCAAACTCAACAACGTAATCATCAGTGTGTATTTCATTTCTTCCCCTTTCTGCCCTTAGGCGCCTTGCAAGCCATGTCTTGGGGCTTGTTTACTACCGGGAATTAGGCAGGTAAATACGTTAAAGGTTCCGCTTGCCGGCCCTACATGGTAATTTAGCGCCCTATTCCCTTTAATAATTATCACTTCGAAGCCGAGTTAACCGTTGGACACTAAAGAATTTATTCAAATCCGCCGTTTCATACTGAAACTGGGTAAGATGCTCCATAAATACGGTACACCCGCATTCCGGCTTGAAGCTTATCTTAACGAGGTAGCACGCTATCTGGGTGTGCATGCTTCGTTTATTTCTACGCCAACGTCATTGTCGGTGGTGATTTGGAGCGATCGGCACGAAGACGAGTACAGCCATGCGGCGCGGTTAGATCCGGGAGAATTGGATTTAAACTCGTTATCGCGTACCGACGAACTGGCTAATCAGTTGCTTACCGGTCAGCTTACGCTGGCAGAAGCCGACAAACTACTCAACGAAATAGATACCATGCCAAGCCCCTATGGCAAATGGGTAACGGGGCTGTCTTATGGCATGTCTACCGGTGCGTTTTCGCTGCTGATGGGTGCAAGCTGGTCGGAGATGGGCTGGTGTGTACTGCTGGGCTTTGTGGTGTATTTCTGGGTGTTGTGGTCGGAGCGCTCCAAACGTGTCGCGCTGATGATGGAACCCGTTGCCGCGTTTGTGGTTGCGTTACTGGCTTGTGGGTTTAGTCGTCATTTTGACCCGGGCATAAACATTCCGCTGATCATTTTGTCATCGGTGATTATTTTTGTGCCCGGTCTGGCGCTTACCATGGGGCTCGCCGAATTAAGTTCACGCAATATGGTGTCGGGCACTGCGCGGATCATGGATGCCTTAATGCAGTTGTTTAAGCTGTATTTTGGTGCTTACCTGGGGGTAGCGACTGGCTTCAGTATCTTTGGCGAAAACACCTACAACCCGGCGTCTTCACTGCCGTACTGGTCGACCTGGCTGGCCGTGCTGGTATTGTGTTTTGGCCTGGTTGCGATTTTTAAGACCCGTCCCAAGCATATTCCCTGGGCGTTAGCGTCGGCGTTGCTGGCATACAGTAGTACCGCATTGGCATCGGATTATTTGCCGCAAAGCATCGGTAGTTTCGTGGGCGCGTTCTCGCTGGGTCTTCTGGCCAATGCATTTACCCGCATCGCGAATCAGCCAGCCACCATTGTAGCGATGCATGGCCTGATTGTGCTGGTGCCAGGCTCTAAAACCTACATTGGGTTAAATTCGTTTATTTCCGGCCAGGATTTTGTGAACGTTGAACACCTTGGCCAGGATGTATTCTTGATCTTTATGTCGCTGGTAGCAGGACTCATCTTCGCGAACGTAGTATTTCCTACCAAAAAGGCGCTGTAACCTGTTGCAGTGTTAACGTGCCTTGTTACTGGTTCCCGGTAACAGATTACCGGTTAAACCAGCGCCGGCAACACGTGAAGTACGACATCCACACTAAAATGGGCGGTAATGGCCGACAGCAGACCATAGCGCCAGTAACACCAGCCATAAAGTACAGCAACTGCGGTATTACCTGCAATGGTTGCCCACACAGCAAAGCCAGAATGAGCACCGTAGGCTACCACGCTTGGCAGGTGTGCCAGTCCGAATCCCAGCCCCACCAGCAATATGATCATCATTGGTATGGTATGCGTGGCAAGTGCCGATTTGCGCACTTTAACGGTAATGAATAACAGCAGTGTCATCAACCCGAAGCGAAACCAGATTTCTTCACCCACGGCGGCGCCCACAGAAACCAATAACCCGCCGACTGGCCCTCTGAAGCCATAGGCAGGCAATTCTGGTGGCAGGTAATCAACCAGTAGCCAGCGCAACGCCAGCAAACTCAACCCTAACGGAATAGCAACCGCAACTGCAAATCTCAAACCTGCGGCTGCACCACCTTCCTGCAACACGCGCTGATTAATGAGCCCCATTCCCATGCTCCTGCCAAGCTTGAGCCCTATCAGCAAAGCAGGCAGGGTAAGCACTGACAGGAAAATCATACCTAGTACAAGGGTGTCTGCAAATGACTGCTGATTCATTACTTTTTGGTAAATCACGTTGCTCATTTGCGTGACTACCGTTAACGCAAATAACGCTAACAGTGGTAACCAAAATTGCCCTTGCAAGCTGTGATTAGGCGGTGCTTTTTGCTGACTCATGTGCTGTGTATAGTTGCAACCATTGTATCCGCAAACTTAATCATTCAAACACCGTGCTACAAGACGCAATGTGTAAGCAAAAATGTGTAATAAAGCTGCTATGTGTGTAAAAACTGTTAGCTGATGATCCCCAGCTCCACTGCCCGCAACACCGCACGCGTTCGGTCTCTGGCATCGAGTTTAGCTAAAATACCCGATACCTGATTTTTAATCGTGCCTTCCGATTTAAACAGCGCCTGAGCAATTTCCTTGTTACTACAGCCCGATGCCATTAAACGCAGAATCGCTCTTTCTTTTTCAGACAGTGTTTCCACCGGTGCCACCGCCTCTTCACCCGGCCCCAGGCCTTGCAGCCCTTTGAGCAATGATGCTGTGATCGCAGGCTGAATAAGCGTATTACCCGCATGTACACTGGCAATCCCCTCTACCAGGGTATCCAAAGACACGTCTTTAAGCAGATAGCCCATTGCACCAGCACGAATGGCTTGCAACAAACTGTCATGGTCGTCGAACGTGGTAAGAATAATCGTTGGTATGTGTTGGTTGGTTTGCTGAAGCTGCCTGAGCACCCCTATTCCATCCAGCTTTGGCATGCGAATATCCAGCAGCATTACGTCTGCCTGGCCGGGGTGCTGCGCTATCCAGCTCAGCGCGTCCTCGCCATCACTTGCCTGGCCCACTACCTTTACCTGATCAGACAATGCCAGCAAACTGCATAGCCCCTGGCGCAGCAACTGCTGATCGTCTACTACCAGTACCTTAATGGTCATAACGCCTCCGGAAACACTAAACGGGTAGCAAAGCCACTTGAACTGGCGTTAAAGGTGGCTTCACCGTTGAGCATTGCCATGCGCTCCTGAATACCCGTTAAACCGTTACCAGCCACAAATCCGCTGGAGGCTTTGCCATTGTCACTCACTTCAGCCACATATTGGCCTGCTTCGTGTGTGATGGCTATCTCAATGCGTGTGGCGTGACCATGCCGCAAACTGTTGGTTACCGACTCCTGAACACAGCGCAATACGGTTTGCGCCTGCGACAACGACAGCGCGGAAGTATCGCCACACCTGAGGGTAAACTCAACTCTATGCCTGAGTGGCTCTATCAGGGTTTCAATGGCCTGACACAAATCCAACTCACCCAGTTCGCGGATGTCTGACACCGCTTCACGCACATCAGCCAATAGCAATCTGGCTATCGACAGACATTGCTCAATCGCCGGTTTATGCGCAGCATCTACCGTATGTGAGGCAACCTGCAAATGCAGTGACAGCGCCGTGAGATGGTGCCCTACTACGTCGTGAATATCCCGTGCGATGCGCGTACGCTCGTCTTTTCTGCTGGCCTGCTGCATCAGATTTTGTAGCGCCTGCAGCTCTCGGGTTGCCTGCTCTGCCCGTTGCTGTTGCATCTCGGCTTTACGGCGGTTCTCCATCATGAGCAACGCAAATAAATTAAACGTCCAGAACAACAAACCTGACACCCACTGACCGTTGGTTTGCCATACCAACGCGTACAGAAACCAAGGCAAGGCTGACCATAAAGGCGAACTCAGTAATGTCCATCGCAAGGGCAGGAAATACGGCAATTGCGCCGACCATACCACCAGCAAAATGGCGTTAAAGCCCAGCGGGCTGGCGGCAAACAATGCCAGTACAATGGCGTATTGCACTGCCAGTAAATATTGACGAGTGAGGCGGTCGCGCTTGAATGACTTATCCCTTGTGGTAACCAGAAACATCACTGCAAACGCCACGAACAGCGCAATTACCAGACACAACTGAGCAACGGTGAAGCTCTCATGACCCAGCAAAATCCAGATGTTGGCGGCCATTACCAAGCACACCGTAAGCAAGGCATTAACGTCTTCTTTTGATATCAGCTTGCGCCACAGATTACCCAGCGTCATGTCGTCCTTAATCACCGATTTATACCAAGCGGTAGTATTGAAGATTACGCCGTGTAATGAAATAGGCCAAAAGTCATTTTTTACATTGTGACTTTCGGCACTTATGTACCGGGCGCCGCTTGCGTAACCTGAATGCATTGCTGAGAGTACACACGGAGATCCACCATGCCTTTATTCTACCAATCCTTATTAGTGACCCATGTAATTGCCAGTGTGGCGGCGCTAGTACTGTTCTGGGTACCCATTACTACCCGCAAAGGCGCGCTTAATCACCGCCGCTTTGGCGGCTATTACCAGCAGGTGATGCTGGTTTCACTGTTTACTGGTGCGTTAATGGCATTACTGCTCATTATGGTACCATTTGAGGTAAAGCCAGATATATTCAGTCAATCCAGCAACATTGGCGCATCGGTTGAGCGTTTGCAGCGCTTCGCAATGTTTCTGATTCACCTGTCAATTCTGATGTACTGTAATCTGATGATGGGGCGCTGGGCGCTGTCAGCCAGACACGATCGCAGTGCAATGCGCCGCCCATCAAGGATGATTCCGGCCGTCATGCTGGTGACTTCCAGCCTGGTAATTGGTATAACCGGATTAATGCATAATCATGTACTGATGATGATTTTTGCGCCGCTTGGCTTAATGAATGCGATTAGTCAGTTGCGCTTTACCTATGCAACCGAAGTGGGCAAACACGCCTGGTTAATTGAACACCTGTCGGGCTATATTGGTTCGGGGATCGGTGCTTACACAGCCTTTTTTGCCTTTGGCGGGCGCACCCTGTTAGCCGACATCGGTGCCTGGCAATTCGCATTCTGGATTGCTCCAGGTATTGTAGGCGCGATTGCCATTATCATTCAGTCACGAAAACTGGCGGGTAACGACAACCCTTTTACACAGCAGGCCCAAGGCGTGGAAAATCAATGAAACTGGATGTATTTGGACGGGCGGTCGAAGTAGTAAAACGCAACGACCGCTGGATGGCATTTTATGCTGGCAACGAAGGAAAAAAACGCGCTGCCACCGACATTATCATTCCATCAACGGTAGCAGAATCCGATGTAGTGGCCTATGTCGCAGACCTGTGCCACGAGTGGGCCACCCCAGCCCACCCATCAGTAACGATTATCAAGCCGCTTAATTATTCGCGTAGGGCGACGGACCACCCTCCGCGATAAAGCGCTCAATACGGGCCTCCAGCACAGACAAGGGCACTGAGCCAAGCTGCAACACGGTATCGTGAAACGCGCGAATGTCGAATTGACTACCCAGCGCCTGTTCGGCCTGAGCGCGTAGTGCTTCAATTTTCATCTGCCCCAGATAATAAGACAATGCCTGCCCAGGCCAGGCGATATAGCGATCCACTTCGGTAGTAACTTCATGTACCGACAACGCGGTGTTGTTCTTCATGAAATCCTGTGCCTGTTGGCGGCTCCAGCCCTTGGCGTGAATGCCGGTATCCACTACCAGTCGCGCTGCCCGCCACATCTGATAACTCAGCATGCCAAATATTTCATAAGGCGTATGGTACATGCCCATTTCTTCGCCCAGTTTTTCGGAATAAAGCGCCCATCCCTCGCCATAGGCCGAAATGTAGGTATTGCGACGAAACGCCGGAATATCGGTATTTTCAGCCGCTAACGACATTTGAAAAGCGTGCCCGGGAGCGGATTCGTGCAGTGTTAATGCAGGCAATGAATACAAAGGACGTGAAGGCAAGTCGTAGGTGTTCACCAGGTACATACCCGGCCCACCGCGACCCGCAGTGTAATAAGGCGCAATATCGTCGGGCACCGGAATTATGGCAAACCGGCTGCGCGGCAGTCTGCCAAACCAGTTTTTGGCTACTGCATCAAATTCTTTCGCAGTCCAGGCTGCACGATCAAGCAGTGCCTGGGGCGTCGTGACATAAAATTGCGGATCGGTGCGCAGGAAGCTAAGAAACTCAGCCAGATCACCGCTGAATCCCACTTCGCGCATTACAGCGTGCATGCGCGCTTTTATTTTTCTTACTTCGCTCAGGCCGATATCGTGAATTGCCTCGGGCGTAAGGGTAAGTGTGGTGTACTTGAAGATTTGTGACTGGTAGAAATCCCGGCCATCCGGTAACGAAAACGCGTCCAGCTCGGTAACCGCACCCGGAATATACGTATCGGTTAAAAAGGCCAACAATTGCTGATAAGCGGGAATAACCGATGCCTTAATCACCGCGTTTGCCCTGGCGGTAAGGGTACTTTGCAGTTCGGAGGAAAAGGTAGCCGGAAAGGCCGAAAACGGCTTGAAGTAAATAGTGTCCTTTGGCGATGCAGCATTGGCTACCGACGCAGCGGTTGCTTCCCTGCCAACCAACGCAATGGCGGGCGGCGTAAAGCCACGGGCAAGACCCGCGCGCATATTAATGATTTGCTCATCAAAATAGCGCGGAATGTCGGCCAGCCACAGCAGATAGTTTTCGTAATCCTGTTGAGTAAGAAACTGCCCTTTGGGCATGTAAGTCAGGTCGCCCCAAAACGAGGTATCACCCGTAAGCGGTTTTTCGAACAGTTTGAATGTCTGATCGTTGATCAGACTTTGAATTTGAAACGAAAAGACCCGGTAATTAATTTGGTTTTCTGCCGACAATGCGGTTAGCGGTATCGCGGCCAATCTGCTTTGAACTGATTCCCAGTAAGCCAGTCGGTCGGCCTGAGCCTTTGCATGCACTACAGGTAACGATACCGGAATCCGGCTGACTTCAGCGTTTTCATCTACCGCATATTGCTGCTGTCGTTTCTGCCACTCTTCCTGATAGAGTGCCTCAAAGGTTTCATCGCTCTGACTGGCCAGCGCAACGCCGGTGGCTGCCAGGCCCACCAGCGCAACCAATCCGATTAGCTGCGCCATTCTAACGCTACCTGCTAGCTTAAATACGTACTTCATTGCTAAGCCTATTCTTGTTTTTTTGTTATCGTTTTAGAGGTGTCAATTCTCTTTGATACCGTTCAAGTGAAAGTTAAATTAAAGTAATGCCATCACTTCGTGGTACTTGTGAGCAAAAATATCTCTGACTGAGCGGTACCTGTCAACAAAGCATCGTCGGAGCGGTCTTTCAGGGCGACCCCTGACAGTTGTTTGTTGTAGGATTCCTGCATTAAATACTGGCAGCGTTTTGCTGCGTTTTGTATGCTCAATCCTTTCGGGCGCACATTGGAGATGCAATTGCGTTTTGCGTCGTCGCAACCGGGTTGAGGTTGCCAGGTAAAATACAGTCCTACACTATCGGGGGAACTCAGTCCGGGGCGCTCTCCAATGACCATCAGTACCATACGTGCCTGCAACGCTCTGGCAATATCATCACCCAGCGCGACCCGGCTTTGTTGTGCCAAACAAATTGGGGCGAGTGACCAGCCACATTGGGCAAACGATATTTCCTTTAGCAGTGCATCAACAAACGCAACGGCATGCTGATTCACGGCACTGGCAGACAAACCATCTGCAATCACTATAGCCAAATCAAAACCCTGTTCAGTACGTTGCTGCTGAAGTGCAAACGTATCCGCTTCGCTGAGTTTGCGGCCTAAGTCGGGGCGTTGCAGATATTGCTGGCGATGCCCTGCCTGACTCTTAACGTCGTATACCTCGGGATGACTCTGCCGATAGCTAAGCGCTTGCAAACCTGAGCGAATAGCCGATGCATCCAACTCCGCTTGCACAGCATCAATTGCCTGAGCGTGGCTCAACTGAAAGTCCAGCAAGGCTCGCGTTGGCAAGCTGGTGCCGGCTCTGCCCAGTGCAATTCTGGCGTCGGTGAAAGCAGATAATGTTTGCCAGGGATTAGTAGTAACGGTTGCTGTAGGGGCTTTTGTTGTTTTAGACATCCGCTATCTGTCCTCCTCTAATGAGCGAAGGGCCAGCTCAAATTTAGCTGGCATAGTGTCTTGCAGTAAACTGTCGCGGTTTGCACTGAAAATTTTCATCCGGGCTAACCACTCTTCAAACTCAGGCGCAGGCCGGTAGCCAAATAACTGCCTGATGTACAACGCGTCGTGGAACGACGTGGTCTGGTAATTCAGCATGATATCGTCGGCCCCCGGTACCCCCATAATAAACTGGCAGTGGGCACTGGCCAGCAGGGTAAGCAGATTATCCATGTCATCCTGATCAGCCTGCGCATGGTTGGTGTAGCAGATGTCACAGCCCATCGGCAGGCCGAGTAATTTACCGCAAAAATGGTCTTCCAGGCCGGCTCGGGTAATTTGTTTGCCGTCGTACAAATACTCCGGCCCAATAAACCCGACTACCGAATTAACCAGCAACGGATCCAACACCCTGGCCAGCGCATAGGCCCTGGCTTCACAGGTTTGCTGATCCACTCCGTGATGGGCATTCGCCGACAGTGCACTGCCCTGCCCGGTTTCAAAATACATCACGTTGTTACCTACGGTACCTCGGTTAAGGGATAATGCCGCCTCTCGCGCCTCCTGTAACAAACTCAAGTTCACACCAAAGCTCATGTTGGTTCGTTCAGTTCCACCAATCGACTGAAACACCAAATCCACCGGCGCACCGCGCCCGATTGCCTCAATGGTATTAGTGACATGGGTAAGCACACAGGACTGAGTAGGAATACCGTACTGGTGAATCACTTCATCCAGCATACTGAGCAGCCGGATTGTCTGGGCAACATTGTCGGTGGCGGGATTAATACCGATAACCGCATCACCACTGCCGTACATCAGGCCGTCAAAGATACTGGCGGCAATACCGTTTAAGTCGTCAGTTGGATGATTCGGTTGTAGTCGGGTTGAGAAGCGTCCGGGCAGTCCAATGGTATTGCGAAACGCAGTGACTACCTGGCATTTTTGTGCCACCAGAATCAGGTCCTGATTGCGCATGATTTTACTGACCGCAGCCACCATTTCAGGTGTCAGGCCAAGTGCCACGTCCTGAAGCATGTCGGTGGTAGTCGTTTCACACAACAACCAGTTACGAAAATCGCCAACAGTAAAGTGGGAAATCGGTGCAAAGGCAACCTTATCGTGGGTATCAATGATAAGACGGGTGATCTCATCGTCTTCGTAGGGGATGAGCGCCTGATTTAAGAAGGTGCTTAATGGCAAGTCTGCCAATATACGTTGCGCTACCACGCGCTGTTCAGCCGTAATCGCGGCTATACCGGCTAATTGATCACCGGAGCGCAGCGGCGACGCTTTGGCCATTACATCGGCAAGATTGTCGAATCGATAAAGCGTTAGTCCTTGCTGATAGCGGTATGCCGTCATCACTCGCCTCCCTGTGGCAGAGTATCTGTTCACATCTTGCCGCGAAGACACGGACTTTGCAAAGTGATTGACGGCTTTTTAAGCGCTTTTTATAGCACCGCAGCAATCGCGATTGCCGTACGCTCCAGGTTTGTATTGTTCAGACCGGCAATACACACTCGGCCACTGCTAATCATATACACACCGAACTCGTCTTTAAGACGCGCAACCTGCTGCGGCGTTAATCCGCTATAGCTGAACATGCCCTGCTGACGCTGCAAATAGCCAAAATCCCGATCCGGGCGATGCTCACTGAGTTGCTTAACCAAACCGCTGCGCATGGCTTGCATGCGATTACGCATGTCTGTCAACTCCTGTTGCCACTGCTGGGTAAGCCCTGCATCACTGAGCACCAGATTCACCAGGCGCGCTCCGTGCGCTGGCGGCGTAGAGTAGTTGCTGCGCACGGTAAACTTAAGCTGGCCTTGCACATTGTGCGCAATGGCCGGATTTTCGCAGACCACACTGAGTGCGCCCACGCGCTCGCTGTACAACGAGAAGATTTTTGAAAACGAATGGCTGAGCAAAAATGGCAGGCCTGTTTTTGCCATCAGCGCAATGGCCAGGGTGTCAGTTTGCAGCCCTTGCCCGAAGCCCTGATAGGCCATATCAAAAAACGGCAGTAATTCCCGCTCTGCAATCACGCCAATCACCTGCTGCCACTGCTGTGCGGTTAAATCAATACCGGTTGGGTTATGACAACACGGATGGAGTAATACCACTGAACGGGCGGGTAGCTGATTCAAATCTTCCAGCATACCGGCAAAGTCGAGCTCTTTGGTTTCAGCGCTGTAATAGCGGTAGGTGTTTACCGCAAAACCTGCGCCTTTGAAAATGGCATGGTGATTCTCCCAGGTGGGGTTACTTACCCATACCTGCGACTGCGGAAAATAGCGCTTGATAAAATCAGCGCCGACTTTCAGCGCACCGGAGCCCCCCAGGCTTTGCACGGTAGCGGTTCTAGCCTGCACATCAGCGAGGGCGTCACCAAAAGCCAGTGTTTGCACGCGAGTACGGTACTCTGGCAAGCCGTCCATGGGTAAATACGTTGGCGATGCAGGCGGCTCTGCAAACAATCGCGCTTTGGCCTGCTTCACGGCGGCCATGTCAGGCACAATGCCATTTTCGTCGTAGTAAAAGCCAATGGTTAAGTTTACTTTGTCGTCACGGGTATCCTGCATATAGGTGTCCATGAGCGATAATATGGGGTCGCCAGCGTAGGCATTTACCGATTCAAACATCATTAATCCTTGTTTACCGTCTGCTTGTGCTGTGGCAGAGGGATAGGGACACAACACGGGTGTGTCAAAGGTTTATACCAATCCGCGTGGATGATACACCTACCCCTTTGTATGTGAACAACGCCAGTGCAATTGGTTTATCCTGTGCGTAAAGCTGGCTTTTCAAAGGCTGGAAACTATTGCTGACGACTCGCTATCAGCGGTCATCAGCAATGAGATCGTGCAGCGAACTAATAGAGGGTAGTTTGTGCTCTGGTTGGTAGAACAAGCGGTTTAGCCTGCCCAGAAAATTCACTGAGCGATTGGGATCCTGTCTTTTTACCCGTGACTCACTGCTGGTTTGCAGAAACTCCCACGGACGCAAATTTAAACGCTGAATATCCTCCGGCGTGCTGCCGTGGGCTTCAACCGCACTTAAAATACGCTCGGTTTTACTTTCCATAATCGGAATGATGTCTTTGGCGTACAACGTATTGAGCGGCTCACCAATGGCTTGCAGAGTGTGATTAATTGCCGCCCACAACGTATCATGGTCGTAATGCACGCCAACAGGGGCGTAATACCCCATGATTTCCCATTCCAGCTCAGCATTGCTTGCCGCAATGGAACTGTCGGCTTCCGGTGAAAACGATAAGTCGGGGCGCGCACCAATGTTGTAGGCATCCACCGACATCCCCACACATAATAACAGTTCACCCATGTGCGCTGGTGGACGGTAGAGGGCCTCAAATGCCGCGCGTTTCACTCCCATCCAGCCATGGATCACTGCTGGCTGCTGTGCAAAATGGCGAACGTCGTCGGGCAAGTCTTCACCGTATTGATTAACCAGTAATGGCGAAGGATCGTCTTCGAGTAACTCCTCGGGGATCCACACTTCGTATTCCTGGCGATTATCGGCTTTCCCGCGGCTTTTAATACCAAATGACAGGTTTACCGGCCGGCAAATACTGCGGTCTTCGTCAACCCGATGAAAATATTCTGATCTTAGGCGTTTAATAAACGGCGCGTCTTTTCCGGCCAGTGCCGCGGTGGGATAGCGATAACCACAATCGCTGTGAGGCACAATGGAAAAGCCTTCAATAGCGCGTAGCAATTTCCCTTTTACGCCTTTCAGCAGATCGGTAGTGGGCAGAATAATACTGCGCTCTGGCTCAATAGTTAACCGCTCACCGGTACTACTGATATATTTGGGTGTTTTATGAAACTCGTAGTGAGTCAGCCCCATTCCGGCCACTGCTTCATCGCGTAAGCGGGCAATTTCCATAAACAAGGCTTTGTGATCGCGAATATGTCTGAGTAATGGACGTTGAGTCATACAGCCTGCCACCTATCCGTTTGTCTTTGCTTTTTAAATTCAGTCTGCCAGATAAAATGCCGGTGGTCTCTACCCTATTTTGACTTTTTTACCCTTGCATACAGGCTAAGCCGCAGCACCTTTTCTATTTCCAGTACCAATAACATCACCAGGCCAGTAACCACAATAAGCAGGTTATCAGTAAGGGTTGGCGCCTGGGTTCCGAACACGGTTTGCAGCAGCGGAATATAACAAATTGCCAGTTGTGCAATCACCACAAAGCTCACGGCATACCACACAACCCTGGTGCCCTTTATACCCGCAAGCGATATTGAACGGCGGTGCATAGTGCGAATAAAGAACAAATAGAAGATTTCCAGCCCCACCAGCATGTTCATAGCCTGTGTACGCGCATACTCCACATCGTGTCCAGCCGCTATGGCATACTGATAGATACTGAACACGGCCATGAAAAACAGACTACCCACCAGCAATATTTGCCACACCAAAGCGGGCTGAATTAATGCCTGTCCACGCGGCCGTGGGGGCTTTTTCATCGTGTCTTTGTCGGTTGGTTCAAACGCCAGTGCCATTCCCAGCGTCACCGCCGTGATCATATTCACCCACAAGATTTGCACTGGTGTGATGGGGTAAGGCAATCCCGCTAACAGCGCCACGATAATAGTTAATGCCTCGCCGGCGTTGGTAGGCAACGTCCAGCTCACCACTTTTTTGATGTTGGCGTATACCGTTCTCCCCTGCTCAACCGCTGCAGCAATTGAGGCAAAATTGTCGTCAGCCAGCACCACTGCGGCGGCTTCCTTGGCCGCTTCACTGCCTTTCAACCCCATCGCTACACCCGCGTCGGCCCGTTTCAGCGACGGGGCGTCGTTTACCCCATCACCGGTCATCGACACGGTTAGTCCCAGTGACTGTAAAGCCATCACTAAACGCAATTTATGTTCGGGTGTGGTGCGGGCAAAGATATCAGTTGTCTGAACGGCTTGTTTTAATTCGGCGTCCGTCAAGCCATCTATTTGCGTACCAGTAAGCACACTACCGTGCGCCAGCCCCAGCTGTTTGCCGATGGCCTGAGCGGTAACGGCATGATCACCGGTGATCATTTTTACCTGGATCCGCGCGGCCTGACAGGTTTTCACCGCTTCGATGGCCTCCTGACGTGGCGGATCAATCAAGCCTATCAACCCTAACAAACTCAACTCTCCTTCGGTATCGCGGGTAGCCAGTACGGTATGCTCTGCAGACACCGTCTTAGCAGCCAATGCCAAAACACGCTGCCCCTGTCGCGCCAACGCTTCGGCTTTATCCAGCCAATCCTGCAATACCAGAGGTATTTCGTCTCCCGTATCCGACATCGCCATAGGGCAACGCTTCAGGATCACCTCTGGCGCGCCTTTTACCAATACCAACCCTGTGCCGCTGTGGTTGTGGTTTAGCGTTGCCATAAATTGTGTAGACGAATCAAACGGCAACACGTCAGTACGTGGCCAGTCGTGGCGGTAATCCTCGCCATCGGGCAGACTTACTTTGCCAGCAAAAGAAAGCAGTGCCGCTTCCATGGGGTCGCCTTCAATAGTCCATACGCTGTTTTTACAGTGTATTTCAGCGTCGTTACACAGTGCGCTGAGCCTGGCAATGTCGGTGAGTACAGGTTGCGAAGTGGTATCCACCGGCTCGCCGCCACGCAGAATATCCCCTACCGGCGCATAACCTTCGCCATCGATTTCAAACCTGGCGTTGTGAGTGACGACACTCACCACCATCATTTCGTTGCGGGTAAAGGTGCCGGTTTTGTCTGAACAAATCACCGACACCGACCCCAGGGTTTCAATGGCTGGCAGTACTCGCACAATGGCATGCCGTTTCGCCATGGCCTGCACACCAACGGCCAGTGTGATGGTTAGCACTGCTGGTAATCCTTCCGGAATAGCCGCTACCGACAACCCCACAACAGCTAAAAACAACTCGGTAAAAGGCTGTTGGAGCACCCAGGTGCCTACCATCAGCAGTATCACGGCAATGGCCAGAATAATCCCGGTGATCCACTTGGCCAGCACATCCATTTGCTCTACCAGTGGCGTAGTGAGCTTTTGCACATCCGATAACAAACCGCCAATTCTGCCGATTTCGGTATTGGCGCCGGTAGCCACTACAACGCCCATTCCCTGACCGGCTGTGACATTAGTGCCACTAAACGCCATGCAATCCCGGTCGCCCAGCGCAGCCTCTTCTGCTACTGCCTGAACGGACTTCTCTACGGGTAGCGACTCGCCCGTTAACAGGCTTTCCTGAATAGCCAGCCCATGACAGCGGAGTATTCGTAAATCGGCAGGTACTTTGTCGCCGGCTTCCAGCAGCACGATGTCACCAGGCACCAGCGCCTCGCCTGCTAATGTTCTGCGTTTACTGTTGCGCACCACCGCCGCTTTTAACGCCAGCAAATTGCGAATGGAATCCATGGCTTTTTCAGCCTTGCCTTCCTGAATTACCCCAATCATGGCATTTACAATCACCACGCCAAAAATAACAAAGGTATCTATCAAGTGTTGTAGCAACGCGGTAAGTACACCAGCCACGATAAGTACAATCACCAACAGGTTGGCGAATTGCTTAATAAAGCGGGTAAAGGTGCCCGGCTGAGGGGCCTGTGGCAGTTTATTCGGGCCGTATTGCTGTAAACGCGCAGCAACCTCGTCATCGGTTAAACCCGACGCAGTTGAGTTAAGGGCGCTGAGTACTTCATCGCCGGTTTGTGTATGAAATGACGCATTCTGTTCATTCATTACCATGCTCCCGGGAAAGGCATACCTGGAAATAGCAGGCTCTGCGCAGCAGACAAACGCGAAGCCTCCCTGAAAGTCTACGCTATCAGGGGTGACCTTTTAGAGCTCTGATTTACATCAAAAGAAGAGTTTCTCTGTTATGTTTCTTTCTGCCTGGCCAATGCCAGATACTTGTAGAGCGTGGACTCACCAATACTGAGTGTGGAGGCAACATCTTTTCGCTTCATTCCTTTGGCAATCAATTCCTGGGCTTTTTTTACCAACTTTGCGGGGATGGCTTTGCGGCCTTTGTATTTACCGGCAGCGCGCGCTTTGGCAATCCCAATTGCCTGACGGTCCTTTAACAAATCACGATCCATCTGGGCGGCGCATTCAATCAGGGTAAAGACACTTAATGTGGGATTACACAGGGGCTCCAGGTTATCTACCACCAGCATCACGTTGCGCGACTTCAGATCCTTGGCCACCCTTGCAGCCTGGGTAATACTACGCCCAAGTCGGGATACATCTTTCACGATCAGCCTGTCACCCGATCGCAGGCGTTTTAATAGTCTGTCGAGTTTAGGTTTGGCACCGGGGTCGGCGTTGGGCTCCCGCACTATGATGTCGTAAGGATACACCTCGGCCAATCGTTCGGCCTGCTGGTCAACATCCTGATTTTCTGTACTACTGCCAATATAAAGATAGGTCGTCACGGATGAATTCTGGGTACCTGGAACACTTATTAAAAGCGTAGAATACCCTTCTGTAAAAACAAGTAATTTGAGTTGCTTTACCTTCATTTCACCTGGGCTTATTTATCCTTTGAAACTTGTTCGGTGTGCACAGGTTTGATAGCGTCACCCAGGCAGGGACCAAAAATAGGCAACATGATGAATAAATCCATTAGAATATTGTTGGTTGAAGACAACCTGGCGATTGCCAAACAAGTGGCGGGTTTTCTGGAAGGCCTTAAATGGCAGGTGGATTTTGCCGCCACCGGGCAACAAGGTCTCGACCTTGCGCTCACCCATACCTTTGACGTGATCATTCTGGATTTAAACCTGCCCGACATGGACGGCCTGGACGTGTGCCAGCAAGTTAAGCAAAACGCTACACGCGTAACGCCGGTGCTTATGCTCACTGCACGGGATGCCTTTACGGATAAAGCCAAAGGCTTTGGGCAGGGCGCGGATGACTACCTAACCAAGCCCTTTGATTTTCGCGAACTGGCACTTCGCGTGGAAGCATTGGCAAGACGCCCGCAATTACACACCAATACCCAGATTCGCGAAGGGCATCTAACGCTTGATACGCGGGCCAAATCCGTATATTGGCAACAGCAACCCGTTACAGTAACCGGGGTTGGCTTCAGTATTTTGCACAAGCTGCTTGTGGAATACCCCTACCCGGTTAGTCGCAGCGATTTAATCACGCATATCTGGGGCGATGAACCGCCCGAGAGCAATGCGTTAAAATCTCATATGTACAGCCTCAGAAAAGCCCTGGAAAAAACCAGTGGCGAACCCCTTCTGGAAACCATTAGCAGCATTGGTTACAAGCTAACAGGGCTCAATCATGAAGCTTAGCGGCATTCAGGCGCAGTTGTTCATTGCGTTTGGCAGCCTGGTACTGGTAATTAATTTGTTTTACACCCGCCTTAGTGTGCTGTTTGTGGATGTAACAGAAGACATTGTAGCGTCGCATTTACTGGATTTAGAAATCCAGCGACTGGAACAACACTGGCTTTCTGAGCATGCGTTAAGCGCCTTATCTTCTGACGCATTTTCACTTTCTGACAAACCAGCGAGCAGTCCGTGGCAGCGCGCCGCTATCGACAATAGCATGCTGATAGCTAAACAAAGCGAAGAAGTGATGTACTTCAAAGCGTTCAACCATACCGCCATACCGGCTGACGGCGTTACCATGCGCTCTTCGGCACTGACGCCGCTATCAAGCTTTACCGATGTGTTCAGCGTATTTTTATTCAGCGCGTCGGCAGCGGCCATGATACTTGCTATTCTCAGCACCTGGTTTTTAGCCTCCAGGCTTGCCAAGCCATTGCAGGCGCTTGCCTCATCGGTTAAAACGCAAACACCGGATTCGCCCTGCTCCATTGCTGGTACCGAACGCCAGGATGAAATAGGCACACTGGCCACCAACTTTACGTCTACCTACTCGGCCTTACAGGATGCCTGGCAACGCGAGCGCGATTTTACGCACGATGTAAGTCACGAATTGCGTACGCCCATTACATTGCTAAAAAACACCCTGGCGGTGCAGCCTACATCCGATTCAAATAACACCGAACGTCAGTTGTTAGAACAAGCCACCAACACGTTGCAACAAACCGTTGAGGTACTGCTGGCACTGGCCCGCAAGGAAAACCTGCAATTTTCCGCCGTAGCCGTTTTGCCCATTCTTGAACGCGTATTGTTAGCGATACACCATGTACATCCAGAATTGAAGTTTGATGCTGAACTGGATATCGACGACAACGCGAAGGTAACTGGCAATGCTTATCTTATGACGCTGCTTTGCCAGAACCTGGTGAACAACGGGGTGTATCACGGTGGTGGAAAAGGCATGAACATTAGCCTGAAAAACGGCAAGTGGGTATTTGAGAATCCGCTGGCCGATACCAGCGATCGCCCTTATTACCAGGGATTAGGACACGGGCAGTATCTGGTACAACGCATTGCCAGTGTGATGCAATGGAACATCGATTTTGAGCAAACCGCAACCCGTTACCGCGTGGTATTAACGCCCTTGATGGCGGAAGCATAGACGGGTTGATTGCCCGCGCCGGTGATGAATAACACGCCCAGCCAGCAAAACCACACTATTTGCAGCAAGCCAAAGATGAGGCCAGCCAGTGCCATATCCGGCATCACAGTAAGGGTGCCTATCGCGCCGGTCACTAATCCAAAATGCGCTACTGGTTTGGATGCGATCTGGTAGCGCTGCAAACTGGTATTTACCATTAGCATCCACACACCGCCTACCCATTCAACCCCGTCACCCAATCCCATTTGAATCGCAAAAATAGCCGGCCAGATTCGTTCAATCTGATCGACAGGCTGCATGATCAAATATTCAATGGTGAGCACAGCGATGAGACCGCTGGCAAACACATAGGCAGCCCACATATAGCCAAGGAGCGCACCTAAGAGCTGGAAGTGCCCTGATTGCTGATAAGCGGGCTGGTATAAACTGCGGTTCAGCACCAATAACGCCAGGCCGAACAGTACAAAAATAATCAGATACCACAACTGAATTAACCGGCTGTGATCCATTATCGCTTTTAAACGCTCATCGCCATCGTTATTGATATCGGGCATAACAGCCAGAATCATTACAATACCAACCACATAACAAAGCGCGCACACAAAGGCGGCAAAGCCACCAGCTCGCAATCGGGTTAACTGTGTTTGATATGGGTTAGTTTCCAAACCGAGGTTGTCCTTTAACACGTTCTATTTCACCTTAGCTTGACCGCGCCTCATACAGAATGGTTCCAACTTACAATGTACCGAGAAACCCCTAAGGAAAACCCAATGAAATATTCTGTATTAAGTTGCTGCTTTTTGTTGCTTGCTCCCTGCGCAATGGCTGAGCAAGTCTATAGCGATCCCAACCCGGTAACCCGCTCTTTAGTATTGCAAGACGAAGAGGCTGTGGTGATAGCTGGTGTTGGCTATGGCGAATCTCACAATGGTGAGAGTATCACAACCCCGTTAATTGCGTTTGCCTATGGTGTAACAGATGATGTCACTATTGGTCCGCTGGGCGTCCGCTACCGCTTCAACGCCTTTGATAGCGCCAGCATGCCCAATCTGGAACTTGCGGCTGAAGGCGGGTTAATGGGCTTTTACGAGTCCAAAGACTTTGGTGATAGCTATGCAGTAGGTGCAGGCATAAGCGGTAAATACCGGGTGTCGACTGAACTGGCGCTTACGTTTGGCACCCATTACGCAGTGTGGCTGGAAGACGAGCGCGATAATCGCAGTGAAATACGTGCCGATGTGGGCGTGTTATATCAGGTGCATCCTAAACTTACGCTATTTGCCCAAGGCGAATACCGAGAGTTAAACGACTTCGACCAGGACAATTCTATGAATGCCTCGGTGGGCGGAATATGGAATTTATCGCGTCGCTCCGAAATAACTTTCGCAGTTAATTACGATGATTTTGAGCCAGCTAAGGATGGGTATGAAGATGACACGCTGTCTGAATGCATGATGGGGATCAGCTACACTCAACGGTTCTAGGCCAGAACACCCAAAGGGCGTAGCGACGGGGAAAGGGCACTTTTCCCCGCCGCCACTATTATACGCGGTTGCGTTTCACAATAGCCGCATATTCGTGGGCGCTGGGCTTGGCCTTGCGCTCAAAGGTGGTGCGGTCAACGGTATGCAAGCCAAAGTGCTCGTTGTAACCGCTGATCCATTCGTAATTGTCCAGTAGTGTCCAGTGAATATAGCCTTTCACCGGCACACCGCCTTCAATGGTTTGTTGCAGATTGCGCAGTGACTCACGAATAAACCAGCTGCGCTGATTGTCGTCTTCGGTACCTATACCATGCTCGGTTACCACAATCGGCTTCTTAGTTTTGTTGTAAGTGTATTGCACGCAATTGGCCAGCGACGTGGGCTCAACCCAATGTCCGGAGTGATTTAACTGTGCATCAGCCGGAATCGGCAACTTACCGTCTGGCCCCCATTCAACCCGTTCGTAATTTTGCACGCCAATAAAGTCGGTTTCTTCTACCGCTAACCAGGCACCGTAATTGTAATCACACATTTTATCGCGCATGGCATCGCCGCCTTTGGACTGATCGTCCAGCATCGCCAGGGTAAAGCCTACATCGAGGTTGCTGCGCTGGGCTTTAATGGCTTCACGCGCCAGCTTATGACCAATGAGTAATTGTTCATTGATCACATCCAAATCACCCAATCGGGCTGAGTTCAAACCACAAAAATACTCGCTGTTAGTGGCTTTAGCCGCGGCAGTCAGCATTTTGTCCTGCATGTCCCACACAAAATCTGGTACCCCCAGTACTTTCAGCAAACGCAGAAGATTCGGTTCATTAAAGGTTACCGCGTAGCCAATGCCATCCGCCAGTTGCACAGCGGCCTTTGAGCAATACTCAGCAAATAGCGACGGAGCCTGAGGATTAGTCCAGCCGCCTTTTGCGGCAAACCACACCGGGCTGGCAAAGTGATTAAAGCTCACCAACGGCACCATATTGCGCTTGTGGCAGCCTTCAATAATGCGCTTGTAATGATCAATCATGGCCTGTGAATACAGGCCTGGCTCGGGCTGAATACGTGCCCACTCAATTGAAAAGCGGTAAGCACTGAATCCCAATGCCTTACACAAATCGAGATCTTTTTCCCACAACATAAAGCTGTTGCAGGCATCGCCGGATGGCTCGCGGAATAACGTTGGCTGTACGTGTTCGAGCAACCAAATGTCGGAATTCACGTTGTTGCCTTCTACCTGATGGCCTGCACTGGCCGCACCCCAGAAAAAATCATCCGGAAATGGCTGCCCTGCTTCACCTGAAGACGTAGCCGCTTTTGCAAATAACGGTGCACTAACGGTAGCAGTGGCCATGGCCAGAAATTGACGTCGATTAATCATACAGCACTCGAATTCATTAAGTTTTTATAGCCTGATTGTAAAAATATCGTGAATAACGTGACAAATAAAATAATAATTTTTATTGTTAATATAGTTTCAGACTATACAAAGAGAATTCAGGCAATGAGAATCGACCCACGCACCTTACGTTTGTTTTTGGCTGTTTGCCGTGAAGGAACCATCAGCGGCGCGGCCAGAGCCGAGCACTTGTCACAGCCGTCTGTGTCGGTGGCCATTAACCAGCTTGAGCGGGTGCTGCAAACCACGCTGTTCACCCGTAATCGTCAGGGCATCGAATTAACCCAGGCGGGTATTGCCCTGGAAATGAAAGCCCGTGCAGTTGAAAGCCTGCTACTCAGCGCCCAGGAAGAAATCCAGCTTCTGGCCGAAGACATTGGCGGTCCGCTTACCATAGGCGGCACACCGGGTGCGCTGTCTACCACCATGGGGCGTGTTATCGGCGGCTTTTCTGCCGAGCACCCGCGCTTCAAGTTGCGTATTCTGGAGCGGCCTGACACCGTTGTTCAAAACATGTTGCGCAGCTACGAAATTGACCTGGCCATTGTTACATCGGGTATGCGCGAGACAAACGAAGAGTTTCATGAACAACCGGTATTAACCGATCCTTTCTCGGTGATTGTTGGGCCAGGTAATGAGCACATCGGTGACACAGTAAAGTTGAGCGAGCTAAGCAACAGTCATTGGGTACTGCCCGATGCCGTGGGCGGATTCCGCAAACAAATTGATGCGCTGTTTATTAACAGTGGCGCACGCTTGCCCGCTAACGTCATTCTGTCTGACTCCATTCTTTCAACCAAAGCAATTGTGAAAAACAGCCAGTACATCACCATATTGCCAAACGAATTGGTAAGCACCGAAATCAAAGCGGGCTCGTTGCGTGCGGTAGGCATTGAAGGAATTAACTTCCAGCGCAAGGTGGGTTTATTGTGGATGGCAGAGCGGCAACTATCACCTATTGCCCAGGCATTTGTAGACTATGTGGTAAGTTACGCCAATCCATAGCTTTTACCTATGCTTAACAAAAAAATAAATATTTGATCAAATATATCCTGCGGCCAAAAATAGCGATAGCCCAGACGTAAACAGGGACAACCTACATGCGAACTATCATAAAAAATGCCCGTATTTTCGACGGTACTGGCCGCAAACCATTTTCCGGTTCGGTAGCCGTTGAAGGCAACCGTATAACTGAAGTCAGTGACACCGACATCGCCGCTAACAGCGGTGACAGGATCATCAATGCCGACGGCCGTGTGCTGATGCCCGGCATGGTGGAAGCGCATGCTCACCTGACATGGCCAACGTCAGTAGAGAAATTTGTGCCGGGTATGTACTTACCCCCCGAAGAACTGGCACTCACTGCTGCACGCAATGCGCGTATTCTGCTTGATCACGGTTTTACCAGCGCTTACTCCGCCGGTGCGCTCAGCAAAAAACTCGAAATCAGTTTGAACGAGCACCTCACCAGTGGCGGATTACCGGGTCCAAGATTAATTCCATCGTCAGTTGAGCGAGAGCCGCCAAATGATTCAGCGCTGGATCCGGGTAAAGCTGATCAGCATGCCCACGGCCCGGAAGGCGTGAAAGCCTTCGTAAAAGAGTGCGCCGATATTGGTGCAAAAGCCGTTAAGTTTCTTATTTCTGGTGAAAACGCCCTAAAACCCGGTGCGTCTCACGAATTACTGTATTCAGAAGAAGAAATCCTGGCCGCCGGCGAACAAGCTAAAGCCAGCGACGTATGGTTAACCGGCCATGCACACGCTGCCGCAGCGGTTAAGCTTGGCGTGCGTGCCGGATTCCGCGTGCTTTATCACTGCACGTACGCCGATGACGAAGCCATCGACATGCTGCTGGCCAACAAAGACAACATGTTTGTTGCGCCTACTATTGGTATTGTTCAGGCCACATTGGATGCCACACCACCTCCGCACATGGACATGACTTACATGAAGGAAGATGCGGCAGACGTACTGGCCCACCAAATCAAACTGGTAGAAAAACTCAAAGCGGGTGGCATGAAGCTGCTACCCGGCGGTGACTATGGCTTCCCATTCAACCCCAATGGTCGCAATGCGCGTGATTTGGAACTGTGGGTGCGACATTTCAACTACACACCGGAAGAAGTGCTGCATGCAGCCACGCAACTCGGTGGTGAAATCATGGGTATGGGCAACGAGTTAGGCTTAGTTAAAACCGGTTATCTGGCCGATTTACTGCTGATTGACGGCGATCCAACAGAAGACGTAACGATACTGCAAAACAAAGCCAATATCAGTCTGATCATGAAAGACGGTGACGCCTACAAACTGCCGTTGTCATTACTGACCACCGCCGCTTAGGAGCTGTCACTATGTATGATATAGCAATTATCGGCTGCGGGCCGGTAGGGGCGCTTGCGGCCAATTTTCTGGGTCAGCAAGGCTGGAGTGTGTTGGTAGTAGAACGCGAAGCCAACCCTTATCCGCTGCCCCGGGCCGTACATTTGGATCACGAAATGGTGCGCCTGTTCCAGGACATTGGCCTGCACAACACCATTTTGCCCGATATGCGGGATACCGAAGGCCACCTGCACGTAGGGGCCGACCACGGCGTATTGCGTTACATGGGTACATCGGGCAAGCCGCGTCCTTTTGGTTGGTCAAACGACTACTTTTTCTATCAACCCGAATTGGAGGATCACCTGCGCAATGCACTGGACCGATTCGACAATGTGAAAGTTGAACTGGGTACCGAGTTGATTGATCTGCACAGCACACAGTCCAGCGTTACACTTACGCTGGTGTGCGACGGCAACAAATACACAGCTGGCGCGAAATACGTGATCGCCTGTGATGGTGCGCGTAGCCAGGTTCGCAAAGCCCTGGGTGTAAAACTTGACGACTTACAGTTTGAAGAACCCTGGTTAGTAGTCGATGCCGAAGTAGACGGCCCGGTAACATTTCCCCCCATCGCCAATTTGCCAGACGACTGCGATATTCAGCAGCTTTCTGTGATGATGTGCGATCCCAACCGCCCGGCTACGGTAGTGCCAGGACGGGGAAATCACCGTCGCTGGGAATTAATGCTTAAGCCCGGTGAAGATGACGATGTAATGATGCAACCGGAAAACGTAGCAGCATTGCTCAAACCCTGGCTTAAAGACGTGCCCCACACGATTGTGCGCGCAGCAACCTACCGATTCCACGGCTTAGTAGCCGAACAATGGCGGGTAGGTAATGTATTTTTAGCCGGTGATGCCGCTCACCAGACTCCACCATTTTTTGGACAGGGTATGTGTCATGGCTTCCGCGATGCGGTAAACCTGAGCTGGAAACTGGATTTGGTATTAAAGGGTTTATCCCCGGATAGCTTACTCGATACCTATCAAACCGAACGGGATCCGCATGTGCGAGCCGTTATCAACGCCGCCGTGGATGCGGGCCGCTACATTTGTATGCTCGACCCGGCACAAGCCGCACAGCGCGATGCCACTATTCGCGAGAAGGTAAAGCGCAATGAATTGCCCACCACTGCTGCCGACCTTATTCCGCCGGTACGCAACGGCCTGGTAGCAGACGGCACGGCAAAGGCCGGTGCACGCTTTATTCAACCCTGGGTTGACGTTAATGGCGAGCACAAGTTGCTGGACGACGTGACCAGTGGTCAGTGGCAGTTGTTGGTAAATAGCAATGCTTTGTCGGCCACAACCCAAAAAGTGCTAACCGGCCTGCAACAACAACTCGATGTTCAGGCAACGCTGCTTTCCACCATTAAGTGCGATGCCTTAAGCCAGTGGTTAGCAGATGCAGGTGCTGACGCCGTGTTACTTCGCCCCGATCACTATGTGTACGGCACAGCCACTGAAACCACTGTCAGCGACTTGCTGAACAGACTGGCCAATCAGTTGTTTGGCGCATCGGCATACCATGAACAACAGGAAGCAGTGCAATGACTCTGACCTTACAACAAGCCGAGTGTGTGGCAAATGCCACCCTCGCCTACGCTACCGAACATGGCGTATCACCTTTGGCCGTAAGCATTCTGGATGCGGGCGGTCATACCGTAGTATTTAAACGTCAGGACGGTGCCAGTTTATACCGGGGTGACATTGCACATGCCAAAGCAAAAGGCGCACTGGGCATGGGCTTTAACACACGCGGCATCGCCGAGAAAGCCAAAAACAACCCCATTTTCTTCGCCAGCCTGACCGCAATCCCAGGTATCGAAATCGCTCTTTCGCCTGGCGGCAACTTAATTAAAGCCCCCGATGGCACACTGCTTGGCGCCATTGGCATTAGCGGTGACACCGGTGATGTAGACGAACAATGCGCAATAGCGGGTATCGCAGCGCTGCAATTTAGCGAGGATAAGTAACCATGCGATTACGCAGTATTGAAATGGTTCTGCCAAACGCCGCTGAAGCCGCGGACTTTATGGTAAACATATGGCATACCAAACTGGCAGCCAGTCCGGCGGATAACCGCCCGGACGCCAAAGCCAAAACCCATTATATTCGCGGTTCGGGCAGCTTCCCGTACCTCGTTGCATTGGAAGAAGGCAGCGAGTCGTTCGTGCGCAGCGTTACCTTTGTGTGCGAACCAAACGATATTGACCGCATCGAACGCAACGCACGGGCCAAAAATCTCAATGTGATCGCTGAAACGTCAGCCGACTTGGGCGGCGGTCAGGGCATCATTGTGGAATTGCCAGAAGGCGAACTGTTCCGCTTTTTAGCCGGCAGTGAAGAAGTAGCCCCCATCGACGATCCGGAATTGCCGGTAAAACTCACCCATGTGGTGTGTAACTCAGTGGATGCCGAACAATCAGGTTTGGCGGTAGAAGATATTTTAAATTTTACCGTGTCAGACCGTACCAAAGGCATGGTATTTGTGCGCTGTAATGCCTCGCACCACAGCACCGCATTTGCGCGTGCAGGCTTCAACTCACTTAACCATATTGCCTTTGAAATGAGCGATATGGACGCAGTGATGCGCGGCGTAGGCCGCCTGCGTGATCACAAATACGCCCCAGCCTGGGGACCGGGTCGCCATGGCCCCGGCGACAACGTATTTGCCTACTTTATTGCGCCATTTGGCGCCGTTGTTGAATTTTCAACAGCAGTAGAAATTGTACCTGAAGACTATCAGGCCGGTGCACCAGAAGACTGGACCTGGCCGGAAAACCGCATTGATCAATGGGGCATGTCCGACAAAGACTTTGCTGGCTTAAAAGTAGCCGAAGCGAACTTCCCCTTTAAACGTACCTGGCAGCCAGCCTGAACAGTAAGTAAGTGAGCAATCAATATGAAATACGTTAGTTTTACCCTTAGTGATGGCAGCGCCGGATTTGGCCGTTTGCACGGTGACAGCATTGAAGTGTTAACCAGTCAGGTTGCTGACTTAAAAGCGGCATTGGATGCCGGTACCCTGGCTACGCTGAGCAGCGACGAACAGCTTGCTCTTGAAAGCGTTACCCTGGCACCGGTTATTCCCAATCCGGGCAAGGTATTTTGCGTAGGTCACAACTACGAAACACACCGTCAGGAAACCGGTCGCGCGGCAACGGAATATCCGTCTATTTTCGTGCGCTTTGCCGACTCCTTAGGCGCGCATAATCAGCCTATCGTTATGCCCAAAGTGTCTACCGATTTGGATTACGAAGGCGAGCTGGCGGTTATCATTGGCAAAGGTGGGCGCTACATCAGCGAAGCCGACGCCATGTCACATGTAGCTGGCTACGCTTGTTTTAACGATGCTTCTGTACGCGACTGGCAATGGCACAGCCGCCAGTTTACACCGGGTAAAAACTTCCCGACTACCGGCCCGTTCGGCCCGTATATGATCACACCTGACGAAGCGGGTGATCTGTCTGAGGTGAATGTCACCACTAAGCTAAACGATCAAGTCGTTCAGCAGCAGCCTATTGGTGATATGATTTTCCCCATCGCCACGGTTATCGCCTATATCTCCAGCTTTACCCCGCTTAAGCCCGGCGATGTGATTGCCAGTGGTACGCCCGGTGGTGTAGGTGCGAAACGCACACCGCCGCTGTGGATGAAACCCGGTGACACGGTAACCGTAGAGATTGGCCCAATGGGCACGCTTAGCAACACTATTGTAGCGGAGTAACACCATGAAACAGTCTGCGTCAGCGCGTAATGGCATAGCGGCCCTTGGCACCGAAATGGGGCCCGCCATGATGGAAGGCATGCTAGCCGTATTTGCAGAAGAGCAAACCGCGTTGGTTGCACGCCAACCGGCGCTCGCTACCGATGTTGTCTACGGCGAACACCCTCGGCACAGACTGGACATTTATGGCCCAACTGCTTTGCACAACGACCTGGCCGCGCGTAAAACCTCGTCGCGCCCGGTGCTGGTATTTGTGCATGGCGGTGGCTTTCTGAAAGGCGACAAAGGCGATACCACCCGCTGGTATAATGCCTGCGTTGGCCGCATGGCAGCCGAATATGACATGCTGGGCGTAGTGATTAACTACCGTCTTGCGCCTGAGCATACCTGGCCCGCTGGCGCTGATGACTTGGCTGCTGTAGTGACATGGCTGAAGCAGCACATTGCTGACTACGGCGGAAACCCGGATGCAATATTTCTAATGGGTACGTCGGCCGGAGCCAATCACGTTGCCACTTACCATCAGCAATACCAAGCACAGGATACAGTGAAAGGCTTGCTGTTCCTCTCTGGCTTGTACGGTGCCACCCCACTGGATGACCGCGACACGATCTACTATGGCGACCACGCGCTTTACGAAACGCGTATGGCCATGCCAACAATAAGTAAGTGCCCACTACCGCTATTTATAGCTTGCAGCGAATATGACCCTTCGCGCTTCCAACAGGAGTGGCTGGGTCTGGTTGAACAGCGATTCATCCATAATCAGCGCCTAGATCGCGTATTAGTGTTGTCTGGTCACAACCATTATTCGATTGCCGGACACCTCGGCACCAGTGACACTCGCCTGGCTGATGAAATCGTTGGCTTCATCCACGATATTCTTAACGCTCACCGCTAACACTGCGTTGTTCATAGTCTGATGGCTATCGAAAATCGTTATGGCAGGTATGCATAAATTCCGGTGTTGCTGTGCTATCTGCTCGCTTACTGTTAACAACATAATTACATGGAGCAAGCTATGAACTCACCCACCCTACAACGCTATGTGCGCACCGAAACACTCATCGGTGCCGTGATCAACGCTATATTCAGTGTGCTATTTGTGTTTTTGATATTCTCTGGTCAATCGCATATCGGCATGACCGGCGAAGGCGGTTTGTTGATCGACTCAGTACCTCAGGGGCTCGCCATTGGCCTGATGGGGGCATTTTTTCCGTCGTTTTTAACCCGTAAACGCATTAAAGCCGGCCAGGTAAGCATTGAGAGCAGCGCGCAATCAGCCTCGAAGTTACCCGCTCATCCTTTTGTACGGGCACTCTTATTTGCCTTGGCCAGTGGTGTAGTGTCTTTGCTGCTGTTTGTTCTGTTGTCGGCAGCCATTGGCAGTGTGTCGTTTACTCAGGCACTTATCCTGAAAACGGTATGGGGCGGCCTGCTCGGCGGCATGGTGTCGTACATTGCCCTGCAGTTTGCTTTGCGCGATTACGCTGCCTGATTGGAAAGGGGCTAACCATGCCCCTGTTCGTCTTACGGGTAATACTCCCTCACCTTTAAGTTTTGCTACAACGCTTACTCATGCCAATTTGCATGGAAGTGGTAAGCAGATAAGCACGCTCCCTCGCTTACCTATATCGCATTATTTTACCCTTCCAACAATCGATGGATGAATATCGCCGGGCAAGATGGTACTGTTAAAAAAGTATTGGCAAAGTGGTATATACTTCCTATACATAAGGTTGGCTATAGCTTCCTTTACGTCATATCAGGGCATGCGTGGAAGTTTACATTCAGGCACCCCTGCTTAATCACACTAAAACGGGATTCGTAATGCGTTTTAAATTTCCCATCATCATCATTGATGAAGATTTTCGGTCAGAAAACACCTCAGGTCTTGGTATCCGTTCATTGGTACAACCCATAGAAGACGAAGGAATGGAAGTACTGGGGGTAACCAGTTACGGCGACCTCACGTCGTTTGTTCAGCAACAGAGTCGGGCATCCTGCTTCATTTTAAGTATTGATGACGAAGAATTCAGTGATGAACGGGCGGAAGACACGCTGGCGCAGCTGCGTGCCTTCGTTGGAGAGTTACGCCACCGAAACCAGTACATACCCATATTCCTGTATGGCGAGACCCGTACGTCCAGTCATATTCCCAACGACATACTGCGTGAATTGCATGGCTTTATTCACATGTTTGAAGACACGCCAGAGTTTATTGCCCGCTACGTAGTGAGAGAAGCCAAAGCGTATATTCGCGCACTGCCGCCACCCTTCTTCCGCGCGCTGGTAGACTACGCAGCCGATGGTTCGTATTCCTGGCACTGCCCCGGACACTCTGGCGGCGTAGCTTTCCTGAAAAGCCCGGTTGGGCATATGTTCCATCAGTTTTTTGGTGAGAACATGCTACGAGCCGATGTGTGCAGCTCGGTAGAAGAATTAGGCCAGTTGCTCGACCACACCGGACCGGTAGCAGAGAGTGAAGCCAATGCTGCGCGAATATTTCACGCAGACCACTTATTTTTCGTCACCAACGGTACCTCTACGTCGAACAAGATTGTGTGGAACTCCACCGTGGTGCCTGGCGATGTGGTTATTGTTGACCGCAACTGCCATAAATCAGTGTTGCACTCCATTATTATGACGGGAGCTATCCCGGTATTTTTAATGCCAACCCGCAACAACTACGGCATCATTGGCCCCATTCCGCGCAGTGAATTTGATTGGGAAAACATCCAGAAGAAAATTGCTGCCAACCCCTTTATTACCGATAAAAACGCCAAGCCACGCCTGCTAACTATTACACAGAGCACCTACGACGGCGTGATGTACAACGTAGAGGAAATCAAGCAGGAACTGGACGGCAAGATAGACGGACTGCTGTTCGATGAAGCCTGGTTACCACATGCATCATTCCACGATTTCTACGGCGATTTTCATGCCATGGGACAGGACAGACAGCGCTGTAAAGAATCGCTGGTATTTTCTACCCAAAGTACTCACAAGTTACTGGCGGGCATCTCACAAGCATCACAAATTCTGGTGCAGGATGCCGAGAACTATTCTCTGGATAAAGAATTATTCAACGAAGCCTATCTGATGCACACCTCCACATCGCCGCAGTATTCGATTATTGCTTCATGTGATGTGGCCGCCGCCATGATGGAGCCACCAGGAGGAACCGCATTAGTTCAGGAATCTATTGCCGAGGCCATGGAATTCAGACGTGCAATGCGCAACGTCGATGAAGCCTGGGGTGAAGACTGGTGGTTTAAAGTGTGGGGCCCCGACGAGTTAGCCGAAGAAGGCATGGGCCCTTATGAAGACTGGACATTACGTGCAAATGAACGCTGGCACGGCTTTGGTAACCTGGCTGATGGTTTCAATATGCTGGATCCAATCAAAGCCACTATTTTAACGCCAGGGCTCGACGTTGACGGACAGTTTGCCGAAGTAGGCATACCGGCCTGTATCTTAACCAAGTACCTGAGTGAACACGGTATTGTGGTAGAAAAAACCGGTCTGTATTCGTTCTTTATCATGTTTACCATTGGTATCACCAAAGGCCGCTGGAACACCCTGGTAACCGAATTACAGCAGTTTAAGGATTGTTACGACACCAACATGCAATTGTGGCGTTGTATGCCGGAGTTTTTAGAAAACAACCGCCGTTATGAAGGTATGGGACTGCGCGATTTGTGTCATCAAATCCACCAGATGTACGCTCAGTACAACATTGCCCGACTCACTACCGACATGTATATGAGCGACCTTACTCCGGCTATGCGCCCAGGCGATGCGTGGTCAAAAATGGCGCACCGGGAAGTTGACCGGGTACCTATTGAAGAACTGGAAGGCCGTATTACCGCCATGCTGGTAACGCCTTACCCACCGGGTATTCCGCTATTGATACCGGGTGAACGCTTCAATAAAACCTGCGTGGAATACCTGCGTTTCGCCAGCCACTTTAATGAAAGATTCCCAGGCTTCGAGACCTATATTCACGGCCTGGTAAAAGAAGTGAAAGACGGCAAAACCCATTACAGCATTGATTGCGTGCGCGAATAACGCCGTTTGTTTGGGGGCAAAACCCCGCTACGTCTTAACGATACTAAAGCTGCTTCCGGTTAACGGTTAGCAGCTTTTTTTTGGGTTACTGGATGTAAAGCGTGAGAATAACAGCGGTTATGCTTGACTTTAATGCTGTAAGCTTCAGGCTGTATAAGAAGGCTAACTTTACCTATTTCATAAACCGGAGGCCATTGTGGATGCTAATCATGTAGAAGTGCGCCATTTAACGTTTAAAGACATGACTGAGCTGCGGGAAGCTTGTAAAGAGGTGTACGTAAACTCTACCCTTGCCGCCTGGAACGACAAGATCCTCACAACGTTATTAACCAAATTTCCGGAAGGGCAAATCTGTGTTTGTGTAGACGGAAAAGTCGTGGGCTGCGCGCTATCACTGATTATTGATTACCAAAAATTTGGCGATGATCACAGCTATGATGACATTACAGCAGACTACCGGTTCACCACGCATGATCCCAAAGGCGATGTGTTATATGGAATCGAAGTATTTATTCACCCGGAGTACCGTGGTTTACGCTTAGCCAGACGACTTTATGATGCCCGTAAAGAGCTGTGTGAGAACCTGAACCTGCGTTCAATCATAGCGGGTGGACGCATGCCTGGATACGTTCAGTATTCAGACAAAATGTCTGCCAAACAATACATCGAAAAAGTGAAAGCAAAAGAGTTTTACGACCCGGTACTGAGCTTTCAGCTCGCCAACGATTTTCACGTGCGCAAACTGCTCAAAGGGTATCTCACAGACGATACTGAGTCGTTGGAATACGCCACACTAATTGAGTGGGCGAATATTTTTTACACCAAATCGGTAAAGCTGATAAATGCGGAACGCTCAGAAGTGAGGTTGGGATTAGTGCAGTGGAAAATGCGCCCCATGGATACCATTGAAGAGTTGTTCGAACAAATGGAATTCTATGTAGACGCAGTGTCTGATTACAAAAGCGATTTCATTTTGTTCCCGGAGCTTTTCCAGGCCCCACTGATGGCAGAGTTTAATCACCTGAACTTTACCGAATCGATTCGACAACTGGCTAAACACTCAGATGCCATCCGCGATAAATTTATTGAGTTTGCCATTACCTACAACATCAATATCATCACCGGCAGCATGCCGCTAATTGATAACAACAAACTGTATAACTCCGGGTATCTTTGCCGTCGGGACGGCAGTTGTGAGCGCTATGATAAGATTCACCCCACGCCTTCTGAAGTGCGCAACTGGGCGATGTCGGGCGGTAACGATATTCGGGTGTTCGATACGGATTGCGGCAAAATAGGCATAGTGATTTGTTACGATGTTGAATTCCCTGAATACAGCCGCTTACTCGCTGATCAGGGCATGAATATATTGTTTGTTCCCTTCTTAACCGACACGCAAAACGGCTATACCCGCGTTCGTCATTGCGCTATGGCACGCGCAATCGAAAATGAGTGTTATGTGGCCATTGCCGGCGCTGTGGGTAATCTGGCAAGAGTGAATCACATGGACATTCAATATGCCCAGTCGGCTTTATTCACGCCGTCAGACTTTTCGTTCCCCACAACGGGCATAAAAGCCGAAGCCACCCCCAATTCAGAAATGACCTTAATTGTGGACGTAAATTTAGACCTGCTAAAACAACTGCATAACCATGGCGCAGTGCATACCATGCGCGACCGTCGCCACGATTTGTATCAGTTGAAACTGGTTAAAGATTTATAAGTTCAGAGGCGGTGCTGCAATTACAGGAATTGCAGGCACCGCTTTGTGGATTTCAGGTTACGGCAAGCCAGAGAGAATTACTGGCTTTCTGCCTGTCCAAGTCAGCGCCACATAAGCCGTTTTCACAGCATTTAGCACACGCTGGCATTTAAGGCAGTTTTAGCAACCTTTCGGAACGCCAAACTCTGATCACCACCAGAGCGTCTGGCGTTAACATATAAACAATCCTGAATGGCGGGTGAATTAGTTCCCGTATGTGAGACTGCTCAAATTCCGGCACAATTCTGCCTATCATAGGTTTATACCAATTCGCATAGAAGTTTGCCCTCTCAGAGTGATCCCTGAGGGCTAGTCGAAAACGACTTAGATCACGACGCGCACTCTGAGGCATAGTCATTCTATGTCCAGAGGGCGCAACACAGATGTAAGTCGTTTTGGCCACTCCCTTCGGGCAACTCCCTAAGGGCGAACTGGCAGACTTTTTAGCGTTGTTACGCTTGCTTGATTTGGAACCACCAAACCTGTGCAACCAAGCCTAGCTAAAAAGCCTGCCAGTGCTGCTGAGTGAGCAAACTTCTATGCGAATTGGTATTACAGGCAGCGTTTCTATGTGCCTGACGATTTCAGAAACATATTGTTTGCCAATCTCTGGCACATGTTGTTCGACGTAATATGCAATGATATCTTCAAGGTCCATCACCGCCGATGCAGAAAAGTCGACTCTCACTACTCAATCCCAAATTTTGCCTTAACGTCGCTAATATTGAGAACATTTCCTTCTTTTACGTCCAGCATGCCAGCAGCAATGGCTTTTACAAACGCAAGCTCTTCAATTGCCTTTTCATAGTCCTCGATTCCTTGAACCACGGCAACACCGCGGCCTCGGCTAGTCACCAGCACGGGTCTGTGAGAGTCTTTTGCGTGCTTAACAACTTTACCGGGGTTAACTTTCAAATCAGACAGCGGGATAACATCTTCCGAAAACTTTATCGTCATAAAGCCACTCTTTAGCACCTATTTAAAATACCAGTTTATAGCACCACTAAATAAACATCCAGTTCGCGAGCCCCTTGGTATCGCGATGCGATTATGGGGCGACGGGGTGAGGTGCAATAAGTTGGTAAACAGCAAACGAAAGTCATGCGACTGTCTGGCGGAGAATTGTCCAAGTCAAGTAAACATACAGAGCTGGGGCATCAACGGTTTTCTACCGGTAAAGCCTTTAATACGCCCCCTGCCACGAGAGCAAACCCCGCCCCTATTAACACATCAATCATGCGGGCCAGTATCAACATATCTGCACCAGACTCGATGGAAGCGGTATGAGCAAGGATAACGGTTAAGGGCGTGATAAAAATACAGGCTAGCGCATAATTTTTAGCGATCAGCATTTCAATGGTGAACGCGAGCACAAACAGCAAAATAATCAGCACTAATGGCGAAGGAGAAAAGGCAAAAATGCCCGTTGCCAGCAACATCCCCAGTGCAGTGCCCGTCGCGCGGTGCAATGACCGTTGCCAGAAATCAGTCATTCGCTGCCCCTGTAATATGGCAGCAACGGTAATGGACACCCAGTAGGGATTATCAATGCCACCCACACTGGCAAAATAATAACTTCCCCCCACGGTTCCCCCAACGACCAGCGCTTTCACGGCTATTGCAAGCTGCCAAAACGGTTGTGAAGGACCTGCTTCTATTTGCGGTTTGTCCTTTACGGTTATCAGGTCGTGCAAGTAAACCGCAACCGTTACCATTAGGCTGCCCGCCAGAAATGCACCGGCGATAACGGGAATATCACTCAGTGCAACAGGGTGAGTTTTGCTAAGGCAGCACACCATAATAAAAAAGAACCCCGCTGGAGGACGCATTCTTTTGTACAGAGCAAGGTAGATGGCAATGACAGCAACCAGCCCAAGGAAAAAGGCCGATGCCGCTAAGTTTTGCTGAGTAACCAGGCCCAGAATATAAGCACCTGCAAATGGCAGCAGCATTTTTAGAAGTGCGCTGGCCCGATAACCAGGCGTAAAAGACGCCCCATATAGCCCCAATAATGAACCAACACAAGTCGTCAGCCCAAGCTCAGGGTAGCCAGCAAGCACACCAGCCATAAGTGGCATAGCCATGAAGAAGGAGCAAATGACGATCAGTGAGAGTGGGCGTGGAACGGATTGAATGGCAAAAAGTGACTTAATGCCATGCATAAATCCGCTTTGTACTTGTTTAGCTATACGAGCCACTGTGAATTCTCCATACCAGGTAATAACGACATTCAGTCACCGTTATATTCATTCCCGCTGCATACCCGGGGTGCTTTGAGTTAATTAGCGTACAGCAAGGTGAACACTATCCACGAGCCCTCAGGGTCGAGGCGTTCTTACGCTTTATCAGCTCCATCTGCAACAACACACTGCCACGCATAATCACGCTGGCGCCATTTAATACCAGCAACGGCCAACTCTGATTGAGCGGCATAGTTAAGCCAAATAACAAGGTACTGACATCTTTAATTAATATGCTTCGAAACAAACCGAAAGACAGCGCACCTATCTCGCCATAACGACGCAAAATCAGCCATTGATGCAATGTTCCCTGAATCAAAATGGCGGTCACCAACAGCATTAACCCGTTGGTCCCGAGTTGAGCAAAGGCAGGAAAAGGGCGAAAGCCCATGGAAATAAACCCGCCGGTCAGTGCACAACCTGCGAGAACCAGCGTTATCAATGTGGTTGATGTACGCCGCTCCTGCCAGATGCGCCAAAGGATAACCAGTGTAAGTACTAGCGCGCCACAGCGAGTCCATACTAAATAATGATTGAATGGTTCTACGGCTATGCCAAACATAAAATTTGCGTAGAAAGCAAAAAAGCTGGAGCCAAACTGGTTAAGCGACAAACTTTGCGTACCCTGCGCATTGCTTTGACGATGAAGATGAATACGCCTGATCTGTGCCCACAATCCCAGCCAGGTTAAAATAAACAGAACGGCACTGAGCGCGCCCAGGATGTGGTAGAGCATATCGAAATGAAGTAATGGCGAATTACCCCGATGATAGCACGATTGCGTGTTAAATGAGCTCCCTGATATCGCTTCGCGATTCAGGCAAGGCGGGTTGAGGAATATTTTAACCTCGTGCGCCTTTAAGCGAGATCCCTGACATCGCTTCGCGATTCAGGGATGACGGCTATTGTGACATCGCTTTGCGATTCAGGGACGACGTGCTGTTGCGATTCCGGCAAGGCGGTTGAGGAGTGTTTTAACCTCGTACGCATTTAAGCGAGATCCCTGACATCGCTTCGCGATTCAGGGATGACGGCTATTGTGACATCGCTACGCGACTCAGGGATGACGGACTGTGGAATGCTTGAGTGCGAGTTCAACCGCGTCAAGTGTGTGCATGTGTTCAAAATACATTGTGACATGCTGATAGGTATTCAGCGCAAAACCCGCTCCCGTCAGCCGACGAATGACCCAGAACCAGTATGCATCCATGGCAGACCAGCTATCGCCATACCAGTAGGGCTGATGAGTGAGCGTTGCATCCAGTTGACTGAATATCCCCGCCAGTGCGGTCTCAGCTCGCGCTTTCACTTCCGTCACGAGCGCATCGCCAGCGATAAGATCGGGTCGACAATAGCGGGTTACCAGTGGGTGTACGCCCGAAGCTAAATAGCTTAAATCACTGAAGCGTTGAATACTGTCTACGCTTTCAGGGAACAGTCGCGCTTGCGGCCAGGCGCTATTCAGGGCGATGAGAATGGCCGGCGTTTCCGTGATCACCCGCCCGTTCAGATTCAGCGCAGGTACTTTGCCTTTGGGATTGATTGCCAGATATTCCGGGCGCTTGTGCTCCCCGTTGGCCAGTATCACATTGCGCAATGTATAGGGTACCCTGGCATGCTCCAGAGCAATCATAGTGACCAGTGAACAAGCACCGGGCGAGGCATACAGGGTTACGGATTCGGTCACGGATTCGGTTAGGGCTTCGGTTACGGTGTGCATGGTTAACTCCGAATTTAGACTGTGAAGTCGGAAGGACATATAGAGGGGCATATTGCCCCTCATGTTGTAGTACTTATTTCGTCAGAATCGCAACCGGCCCTAACAAGCCAGATTCACGCAACGGTGCATCCGGTACATAGGTAGGCACGGTGGTAAACGTGAAGGTGTCTTTAGTGTCGGGCTGAGCATCACCAATCAGACGGTTAACCCATAGATTGGTTACTTTCAGGGCAATGGTGTTATTGCCTGACGTCAGAAAGTCCGTAACATCAATTTGATACGGCGCTTTCCACAAGGTATCCACTACCTTGCCGTTAACGCTCACTTCCACCAGCTCCCGTACATCACCCAAATCCAATACCAGCGACTTGCCCTTGGGTAACCGCTTTAGTTCAACTGTTTGCTGGTAAGTGGCGGTTCCCGAGAAATACTTAATGCGCTCGTCGTTACTGTTGGCCCAGTTGCCAGCCTGCATGGTTACTGGCTCCAATGGTGCACCACGTCCGGGCTGGAAGGTTACCGTCCAGTTGTTGTCCAGAGAGGCAAACGTGCGGGCTTTGACTGGCTTTTTCGCAGTTACCCGCTTATCGCTGGCAAATACGATGTAGCCTGACTCAAACGGAGCAAGCTCGCGTTTGATTTCAGTCACACCGCGCTTTTGCTTGTAATCAACAGCGGTAATCTCACCGGTTACCGCATTGTAGTGATACGGCGTTTTATCACTCACCGCAAAGCGCAGCGTGACCGGCTCGTTGCGGTTTTGGCGATGGGTATAGAAATAAATTTCTTCGCTGTCGGTATGACGGTGCACAAAGAACAGCTCAGTGTCATCGCGTTTGGCGTTGTAAGCAAAATCGGCTTTAACACCGGCTTCTTTGAGGCCAGTGGTGATGTCATCCGCTTCGATTACCCGTCCTTTGCCACTATTGCCCGACCACAGTGCATTGGCCAGAGCAGTAAATTCAGCCTGATCATCCTGCAATGAAGGCGACGCTAACGGTTTGTGTCCAATTACCGTCGCACCGTCTTTTACCAGAACAGCCAGTTTCTTTAGTACCGACAAGCTCATGTACTCACTAGTACCGCCTAAGTACAGCACCTGATAGCGCTGGCCGCTTGGCGTTACTAACTGACCGTTATCTACACGCAGTAAATCGCGAATGATATCGGCATTCACGTAGTCGAAGCCGTTTTCACGCGGCACGTCTTGCGACGGCTTGTCGTTGTGCAGTGCGGTAAGTGGCGTTTCTTCACCATAGAAATACGCTACATCAGCGTAAAAGCGCCCTTGTTGCAACATGTAGGTGTTGCGGCTGATGTAGGTCACCCAAGGCTTGGCAAATTCTGCCCAGGTTTCTAACCGGTTGAAGTACTGACCAAAAATAAACAGGCTCAGGCCCGGGCCGTTGTCCAGCGGTTGATGCACCGACGTATGAATAATCGGTCGGTTCACACCCAGCGCAAACTCCATGTCTAGCATAGGCTGAAGATCGCGTGGAGAGAAAGCCCAGGGCGATGCAGCAGCCGTGAGTGACTCAGCGGCCACCTTGTTTTGCCCGTATATGTGCGCAACCGACGCCGCTTCTCGAATATCCGACCAGTACTGCGGCGCAGGGCCAATTTTATTGTTGGTATCGAACGACCACATCGCGGCCATTGGAATATCGGCAGTACGACGCATCCGCATGCCATCACCCAATGATGGACGGCCGTTTTCCAACGCTTCGGAGTAGTGAATCATGTTGTACTCATCGAGTACCTTGCTGATCACGCCGTAGTGATTGTCGGCAATCATTTCAGCCAGCGTCAGGCGGAAGTCATACAAAAACTTGTCGCTGTCCTGGGCGTTGTTCACCACCACACCGGTGAGCGCAGGTAACCAGGGGCGTAAATCATAACCGCGGCGTTGTTTAAACTCTGTAAACATAGCCGGCGTCCAGTTAGAGGGACCCACCTCAATACTGTCGTTCAGCAGGGCTTTTACGCCCTCCCCCAGCTTGTTGCTGCCGCTGGCTTTGGCGTAGCTCTGCAGGTAATACTCAATGTAATTACGCACGGCAATAGGATCGTACTTATCCACCTCCAGTCCGGTAGATTCCGGCGTGGCGGGGTGGTTTTCTTTACCGGTGAGCGAATAGCCTACCCGCAGGATTTTCCAGTTACCTTCAATCGGGGTCCAGGCAAGGGTACCGTCTGCTTGTAAGGCGTCGGTTACATCAATAATGTCGTTGGCAGGTACACCTTCACCATTGTGTTGATACGACAGTGGATAGTAATCCTCAACGATGCCAAAACCGGCTTTGTCTTCAAAACGGTGTACACGAGGCTGTTCATAAAAGGCCACTTCCAGCAGGTTTACTGGTGATGCCTGAGGCTCTCCCGTTGGTAGTTTGAAACCCGGTAGAGGTGCCGCACCCGGCGCAGAAGACGATGGCAATTCAAACTTGCCATTGGGGTTGGCGCGCATCACTAAACGCATGTACCGGGCCTGTACCGGCGCGAAAGACACGGTTTTCTGTACGCTGGTTTCTACCACAAAGTCAGCGACGTCAGTAAAGTGCTTACCATCAGCGCTGGCCTGTACTACTGGCGCAAACGCGGCAGGCAGGAACATACCGGGAATCGGCATGGCGAACGACGCGCTTTGCAACGTGCGCAGTTCACCAAGATCGAAGGTAATCGTCAGCGCTTCATGTGGGCCAGATACAGTGGCAGAACCGGTGGTGTAAGAACCATCCTGCATTAACGCCAGCGACAGCGGCTCTCCGTAACTGGTTGCTACGCTTTTAATCTCTACGGGTGTGGCAGAAAGCGGTATCGCGTACACAGCGATATCTTCGTAATAGTGCGGCACGTGAGCTTTGGCGTGACTGTCATCCTGGAACATCTCTGTGCCCTGGGCGTAGTCCTGAAATACGCCGGTGGTTTGTGGTGGCGGGGCCAGCTTAATAGGCTTCGTACTGCCGCCCGTTACGTACGTTTCACTCCAGCTGATTTTCTTCATGCCGTCTTTCGGCGCAACCCAGGGACCACCGGTTTCACTCCAGCCCGGCGACGCCGCAATACCAAATTCAAAATCGTATTGCTGTGCCTGAGTCAGTGCGAACTGAAACTTTTGTTGCCAGTCGTCGCTCATATATTGCACTGGCGCATCCACGATTTTGGGGGTCATCAGGTGCGCATCAAAGTTTTGCACACCGCCAATGCCTACGCGGTTCATCCAGGCCAAATCTTTGGCAATACCGTCTTCGGTAACATTGCCGCTCATCCAATGCCACCATACAAGTGGCTTGGCATATTGAGGTGGCTGCTGGAACTCAGCGTCGCTCATTGAGCCCGCTACCACAGACAATGACGTCATAGCACTGCCCACCAGCAGTGTGCGAATAGCCCGGCTTACCGGCAAAAGAGAAAATCGCATACAGCATCCTTTACATGGAAAAAGAAAAACAAAAAGGCCAGCCACCTGGCCAGCCTTTGTAAGTGCAAGGCGCTTAGAACTTAGTTCTTAAGCTAACCGACATAAAGCGGCCCATGCTCTTATAGGCCACACCTTCGTCAATTAAACGGAATGGCGGGTCCTGATCCAGCGCGTTATCAATGTTGAATGACACCTGGGTATCTTCATTAATATCATAACTGGTGAACAGCGACAGCGTGGTAAATGAATCGATTGATTCGTCACCCACGTCTGCACCGCCGCGATAGAACAAGGTACCTGATACATACCAGTCACCATTGCGTAATCCCACCGTTGCTACACTGTTAAAGGCGGAAATCGGGCTGTTGAAGTCACCTTGTTTAAGGGTGTCGTTGAAGCCTGCGCCTTTTACGTTTTCCTTATCGCGGTTCAGAATGTAAGTACCACTTAAATTTACATCCAACTCACCCAGTGCTACGTCGGTAAAGTACTGGATAGAGTAATCCAGACCGTCAACCTCATAAGCACCCATGTTAGCTTTACGCTGGTCAGATACCACATACGGTGTGCCGAAGATGGCAAACATGGTTTCCAGACTATCGAAGCCCGCTACGGGTAAATCGCCAAATTTCGCAATGACTTCTTCAGCCGATGTTGGACCCAGAATAAAGTAATCCTGGTTTACTTCTTCGTCGTAATACGACGGGCCGAAGAAGAAGCCTGCGTTTTGATCCAAACGGTCTTCGTACTTCACGCTCCAGTAAGTTAACGACACTCTTAATTCGTCGGTAGCATACCAGTCGGTACCCAAAGACATGGTCTCTGCGTTTTCAGGTTTGATGCCTTCAGACGCGCCGCCAACCAGGAAAGTTGGCTTAAAGAAGTCCGGTACAAAAGGGCTGTCTGACGCACGGAACGGGCTGAACGGTAAGAATAGTTCATATTGCAATGGTGCCGCTAAGTCAGCCAGTGCCGGTGCATGGAACGAAGTTCCCCAGGTCCCGCGTACGGTAACATCTTCGCTTGGGTTCCAGGTTACCGCTACTTTCGGGTTGGTGGATGAACCCACATCGTTGTAACGGTCATGACGTGCCGATAGCGACACATCCAAATGCTGCACCAGTGGCAGGGTGTTGTTGTCGCCCACCAACGGAATATACAATTCACCGAACACTGACTTCACGTTGCGGTCGATATCGCGAACCGACGACGTAGTCGGTGAACCAATCATACCGGTATCTACAACCTGATAGAACGACTCTTCACGGTATTCGGTACCTACCGCAGCACGCATTGTGCCGCCGGTAATGTCGAACAGTTCACCGTTAGCAATCAGTTTTACTTCCGCCAGATCCTGCTTAGACAGCGTGTATTCCTGCCAGTCGGCAATAGACGCCAGTACCGATGCACTGGTTTGACTTACATCGTAGGGATTTAGCGCCTGGCCAGCGGTTGTGGCAGCCAGTGCCGCAGCCTGTGCTTCAGAGTTAATCTGATAATCGTTGTAAGTTGATTCACTCTTACCGTAGTTCAGCGTACCTTTTAACTTCCAACTATCGGTTAACTGATACGTCAGGGTGGGTGTTACCTGCCACTGTTCATACACAGAAGGATTTTTACCCGCTTTGCCCCACACGTCTTCGTAGCTGAATGCAACGGTGTTAGAGGTTTCATCACCCACAGCCACAAAATAGGGGTTGTCTGAGGTAATGGTAGCAGAGGTACGAATGTCAGCCGGGTCATAGTCCACAGCATCACGACGAGAATAGTAAGCCAGCACGTCCAGGGTTAACCCTTTCGCCAGTTCCTGATTCAGGTTAGTGAACAACGAGTAACGCTCTTCTTCCGGATAATACGACTGATTATCGTAGCTTGAGCAATAGTTTGGATTGGCAGCATCCACACCCGGTAAGCCGTACAAGGTATTGTTCAGCAGAATGTTGCCTGGGTTACAGCCGGTTGCGCGATAATCTGCGCCGCCCTGAGCGGTTAAATCTTCTTTTATGTAGCTGAGGTCTTTACCAAACATGGCACTGCGGTCGCCATAAGAAAACGCCGCTACCAGGTTTCCACTGTCCCAGCTGTGACCAAAGCCGCCCGACACATCAATGCGGTCGTAATCGCCGTGACCCATGCCGTACTGTACGCTGATCTCGCCGCCTTCCATGTCTTTCTTAGGAATAAAGTTGATTACACCGGCAACCGCATCAGAACCATAAATCGACGAGCCACCATCCGGAATAACTTCCACACGCTCAAGTAAGCTGGCAGGGATCATCGACGAGTCAACCCAGTTAAGCGGGCCCACCGGTACTAAACGGTTACCGTTTAATAACACCAGTGTTGCCATACCACTTAAACCACCAATACCGCGAATTTGCGGTGGCTCAAACGGAATAGATGAACTCAGGGTATTTTCAGGTACTTCGTTAAACGCATCCATTTGTGGAATGCGACGCAGCACGTCAGTAGCAGACGTAACGCCCTGCTCAATAATTTTTTCCTGGTTCAGACCAATCACGTTTGAACCAACCGGATTCACCCCTTCAATCAGGGTACCGGTTACAGAGATAACTTCTACTTCCTGCTCGGTTTGTTGTGCTTCCTGAGCAATGGCAGCAGACGATGCTAAATAGCCAAGGCCGGTACAAACCGCCAGGGCCAGTTTTTTCAAGGGTATGTGCTTTGGTTTCATTATAGTGTCCTTCAGTACGGCAAGCTTTTGGTTCACACTTACCGCACTAAGAATTTACATTTCATCAACAAAAGTAAAATATTAAATTTTCGCATTTCCATAGTTTTGATTTATACATCGCCTGCAAGCGCTGATTTTAAAAGAGCGAGTTTGATTGAAGTTGGGAGATAAGTTTGAAAAATAGTCGTCATACGATTGGCCTTTTAGAAGTGGAGAGCAAAGAGTGACTCGCCGGAGCAATTGGTTTACCTTGTATCCGTTACCAGTTTAAGAGGACAACATGGCTACTATCAGAGACGTCGCAAAAGAAGCGGGCCTTTCTACGGGTACCGTATCCAAGGCGCTGAGTACGCCAGAAAAAGTGTCAGCCAAAAACCGCCTGAAAATAGAAGCGGCCATCAAAAAGCTCAAGTATAAACCCAACTTACTTGCCCGGCGTTTTCGCAGCAGTCGTGCAAGTACCATTGTGGTTATGGTACCTAACATCGCTAATCTGTTTTTTGCCCAACTCATCAGTGGCATTGAAAACGTCGCTCAACAGGCCGGATTTAATGTGCTGTTGGGTGATACTAAAGACACCTTTGAACGCGAAGAAGCGTTTGTTCGCATGGTAGAAACCCGCCTTGCTGACGGCGTAATCAACCTGCGTCCCAGCCGCTCCTGTGAACCGCTGTTAGCGAGAGATGGCGTATTGTCGGTAACGGCCAGCAGCTGTGAAAACACCCCTGGTGTAAGTGTACGCATAGACAATGCGGCCGCTGCCGAAAAAGCCGTGTCGTACCTGGTAAAACTGGGTCACCGGCGCATTGGCCTGGTAACCGGCTTAAAAGACAACCCGCATACTGCTGATCGCCAAAAGGGATATTGCCGGGCATTACAGGCAGCGGGTATTGAATTTGACCCGGCGTTGGTGATTGAAGGCGATTTTAACTTTTGGTCGGGGATCAGTGCTGCCGAGCAGTTTTGCCAATTGCCCAACCGCCCTACTGCGGTATTCTGTATGAGCGATGAAATGGCCATTGCCGCCATTAAAGGTTTTGCCGATCGTGGCTTACGGGTACCCGAAGACATGTCGGTAATCGGCTTTGACGATATGGAAGTGGCGCGTTACGTAACGCCTACGTTAACCACCATTGCACAGCCAGCTGAAAAAATGGGCGAACGTGCTGCCAGCTTACTGATTGATCAAATAAACGGACACCCACCCGCGATCCGCGAACATGTATTGCCCTACGAATTCATCATTCGCGACAGCGTAGGCCCTGTAAATCTTAGTTAACCCGGAGTCTGCTGTGTTTACCCACTGCCCCCACTGCGCCGCCACCACTATCAGCTCTGCCAACGGACATCGTTTTGTGTGTGAGTCCTGTCATTTTGAGTACTTTCACAATACCGCTACTGCGGTTGCCGCGCTGGTTCAGTGGCAAGGCAAGCTGCTACTCACCCGCAGAGCGCGTAACCCGGGTAAAGACATGCTGGATTTACCCGGCGGCTTTGTGGATCACAATGAATCCCTCGAAGAAGCGCTAAGCCGGGAATTACAGGAAGAATTAGCGCTGGATATTAGCCACTGGCGCTATGTGTGTTCGCGCCCTAACACCTACCAGTACAACGGAATTACCTATAAAACCTGTGATTGTGCGTTTGAGGCTACGCTTAGCCAACAGCCGGACATAACCGTAGCCGAAGATGAAATCAGTGAATTGATATGGGCGTTACCTGCCGATATCCGGTTGGAGGATATTGCGTTCCCGTCTATTCGCAATCTGGTAGGTGGGTGGATTGCCAAACAGCAATCCACTTAACCATACCAATTAACCATACCAATCGGCTCAGTTAGTGTTAGTTACCCGCGGTGATAATCGCATCGAAGCCTTGTTTGGTCGCGGCTACGGCTTCTAACGGCGTTAATCCGTCAGGATATTGTTCCTGTTCCAGCACAATCCACTGTGCGCCGCCAATGGCTGCCGTGGCCTGATAAATGGGTAACCAGTTGATGCCGTCCTTACCCACAATTGGCGTGCCTTTGGGTGTGTCATATTCAGGTGCTTTGAAATGCGCTGTCAGGGTTCGGCCCGGATAGGCTTTAACCATGGCAACCGGATCTTTTTCTGCTACCAGTGTCCAACCCACATCCTGCTGCAACACCACTGAATCGGGGGTATTACTGGCAATGTGCTGCCAGAAGGTAATATCGCCAAAGTCTGCCATTTCCTGCGCATGGTTGTGATAACCCACACGTAAACCATAGGGCGCCAGCCGCTCAGCAATCGCAGTTAATTCTTGCGCAACCAAATCTACAGTTTCTGCAGCAAACGCACGATCATCCCAAGGCACAATCACATAGGGCGTACCCAACTGTTGATGAAACAAGGCGGTTGCCACCAGGTTGTCGCCTCGCAACGCATCAAAGCCAACGTGCGCGCCACTTACTGCCAGCCCCAGCTCGGCCAGCTTGGCTTTTAATCCGGTTGGATTGTGCTGATACGGGCCAAAATCACCGGCAAATTCCACACCGTCGAATCCCATGTTAGCCAGCGCTTGCAGTGTACCCACAAAATCAGCTTTTACGTCGTCTTTAACCGACCACAATTGTATGCTGATAACCGGTTTATCAAAATCCGGATACGTCACATCAGCCGTCGCAACGGGTGCCGTTTCTGTTTCAGAGTCTCCACAGCCTGTTAATACCAGGGCCATCGTCAGCGCCACCAACAAGGGCGCAAAAGGCATTGCTAGTTGTTTTATCATTATAATCTTCCTGCGTTAAATTCCTTCACCGCATAATCTACGGCGCGAGCGGTTAAGGCCATAAAGGTAATCGATGGATTCCCTACACCGGTAGAACAATAGCTCGCGCCATCGGTTACAAACAAATTAGGCACATCGTGGGCCTGGTTATAGCCATTCAATACAGAGTCTTTGGGATCGCGCCCCATTCTGGCCGACCCCACTTCGTGAATGGCCAGTCCCGGCGGCGCGTAATTCACATTAGCATGAATATCGCCAAAGCCCGCATCCTGGAACATCTTCACCGAGACCTCGGCGGCGTGCTCCATCATCAGGGTTTCATTTTCCGACCACTTACAGTTGATGCTGAGTTGCGGCATGCCCCACTTGTCTTTTTTGGTGGGGTGTAATTGCACCTGGTTGTCGCGGTTTGGCAGCATTTCACCCTGCGCCCCTAAACCAATCCCCCACTTACCTGGGTTGTGCAGCATGTTCTTAAAGCTCGTACCAAAGCCATCAGATGCACCAAGTCCTTGCCAGTCGGCGCGTGCCGCACTACCTGCCAGCGCATAGCCGCGCTTAAAGGCTTTGTGGTAGCGCTTGGGTTCAAAATGGAAGTTGGGAATGTACAACGACGAGGGCCGACGACCTATGTAATACTCGTCTTCGTAACCCTCTATAGACGCGGTAACATAGGCATTGTAATTGTGATCCATCAGGTAATGTCCCAACACTCCCGAGCTATTGGCAATACCCGTTGGGAAACGTTTGCTGGTGCTGTTGAGCATAATTTGCGTGCTGCCCAGTGTAGAAGCGCACAAAAATACCATTTTTCCAAAGTACTCGCGCTGCTCAAGGGTGTCGTTGTCGATTACCCGCACGCCCACCGCTTTTTGGGTTTGTTCACTGTAAATTACGCTCTCCACCACGCTGTTTGGCGCAATGTATAAATTACCGGTACGGGCTGCGGCTGGCAGCGTAGCACTCTGGGTAGAGAAATAGGCCCCAAACGAACAGCCTTTCTGGCATTCGTTGCGCGCCATACACTGCATACGGCCTAAGTCCACCTGGATCTTCTGCGGTGCGGTTAAGTGAGCACAGCGACTCATGATCACCGGTTTGTCGGGGTGCTTGTCTTTCATTAACGCGGTAAAATCTCGCTCCGGCGCGGTCATTTCAAATGGCGGTTGAAAGATACCATCGGGTAGTTGTGGCAGCCCATCGGCATTGCCGCTGATCCCCACAAAACGCTCCACGTAATCATACCAGGGTGCTAAGTCTTCATAACGAATGGGCCAGTCGTTGCCGTGACCATCTTTGGCATTTGCCTCAAAATCAAATGTGCTCATGCGATAAGACTGACGGTGCCACAACAGCGATTTACCGCCCAACTGGTTGGCGCGGATCCAGCTAAAAGGCGCGTCTGGTTCGGTGTGGTAAGGATAGTCTTTGTCGCTGGAAAAAAAGTGTTTAGTGCCATCGTGAAACGCATAGCATTGCTGTTGAATGGCGTATTCCTCATCAATCAGTTTCTTGGCCACTTTCATTCGGTTAGGGTATTCCCAAACCGGCTTGGCCTCAGTGGTGTAGTCTTTTCTGTGCTCTACCACCCGGCCGCGCTCAACCATCAGTGTTTTCAGGCCCTTTTCGCACAATTCTTTGGCGGCCCAGCCGCCGGTGATACCAGAGCCCACTACAATGGCGTCGTATACTTCCGCAGATTCATTTACGTAGCGATGTTGTGTCATGTTAAAAATCCTGCTGCGACATTGGCTTAATAGTAATCTTTGGAACTGTACGCACTGCCAATATCGGCATAGGGCACTGAGCCCACAAAGCGTCCAGGCACGGCCTGATAGGTGAGTTCCTGAGTAGCGCCTGGCATGGATGTGTAGTAACCAAACACAATCAGGCTTTTGAGTTGCTTAAATGGCCCGTATTGTTCCTGCGAGAACGGTTGCTGCATCGCTTCAAGCTTCTCCAGCAGGGCGATTTGTGTTTCTGTGGTTAGCAATTCAAAAGACTTACCCGTGTCGATTGCCGAGCGTTGATAAATGGATTGTAATACCGACTTGCAGGCTTGTTGGGTGCCTGCAGAGAACACCACCAACAACTGATGTTCTACAAATTCAGTGCAGCCCACATCCACAGCTCCCGGCGTGTCTGTTCGCGGGATCACACACTCACAAATGGCCTTAAGTACCGCGCGCTCCTGTGGGGTAAACAAGCCGGTTTGCGACGTAGTAGCGTCATACGACATCGCAGCCGCTACAGCATTGTTTAGCAATACCCCTTCGGAAACACATAAACCTAAGCCCAATAGCATGCGCTTTAACATGGTACGGCGGGATGGGTTCTGACTCTGCATATGATCCTCTGACGGCAGATTTCATTCGATTTGTTAATTAACTTAACATACTATAAACAGATAACACTATGACTTATTAAGCAAACGCATTAAATCCAGTGAGCATGAGACATTACATAAATGAACCGGTTCATTTTTATTGTTATTTTTGCTTTGGTTATTACTAAAATTTGCCAGATAATCTCATTGCATAGCGGTATTTTTATACCGTAGGATGATGCTTTTATTTTGCTACTCAACAAGGAGTACACCATGACCGATCAACATCGCCGCCAATTTATTTCAGCCGCAGGTACGCTGGCCGCCGCAGCCACACTTACCAGCACATCAGCGTTCGCATCAGGCACCGGCTGCAATACCTTAGGGCCGGTAGTTCACATGGTGTATTTTTGGTTAAAAAATCCCGATTCCGCAGCCGACCGCGACGCCCTGATTGCCGGACTGAATAGCCTGAAAGCCATTCCTCAAATCCAGGGACTGCACGTTGGCGTGCCAGCCTCAACGTTAGAACGCGACGTAATTGACAGCAGCTATCAGGTATCGGAGTTGATGTTGTTTAATACAACAGAGGATCAGGACGCCTACCAGACCCATCCGCTGCATGTGAAGTTTGTTGAGCAGTGCTCGCATCTGTGGAGCAAAGTGGTGGTGTACGATTCGGTATCGGCATAACTGCGTTTCCAGCCCCAGTGGAATGCGTTTTTGTTCGATGTGCCCGGTGGTAATTTACCGGGCATACATTGAGTGTGCATTACTGCGCGTTAAAGCGGATTGACGCCGGTTTCAGCCCCTGCCCCGATACCGTTACAACGACATCCCCTTCAGTGCCGGTAGATTGCACCACTGCCATAAGCTTACCGCGAAACGTATGGCGAAATGGTTGCTTAAAGCTCTCTGCCGAATCGGGCCGCGCATTGCCCAGTGCCATTAATGTTGCTGCGCCCTCCACTTTTACGGTTAACGCCTGATCCTGCTCCCAGTGGTAAATTGAATTGCCCGCTTCGTCCAGTAACTGTATGGGCAGATAGTTAATGTCCAGGCCGTCGGCACGCAGTTGCTGATCTTCACGACTAATCGCAATCGCGGTCGCCGGTCCTGCGGTGGTAAGTTGCCATGCTTCCTGCACATTTCCACTTATATCCAGCCCTTTTGCAACCAGTGTTCCATGCACATAGTTCACAGTAAATTTTGCAATATACTGGTTTTGCTTACCCGCTTGAGCAGTACCAATCAGGGTGTTGTTCAGCCACAACTCAACGCCCGGATACACGCTGTACACGGTGACCTCGAGGGATTTGCCTTCCTGCCCCGGCCAGCTCCAGCTTGGGTGAATGTCCGGGAAAGTCCAGTAGTCATACCATGTTGGGTTTGGTGTGGGTGACAATGATGGCGAAGGCGATTGCACAAAAGCAGAAATGCCGTGTTGCCCGGTATGCCATAATACCTGCCGATAGAACGCAGCCGGTCGCCAATTGCCCAGTACGTCTATCTCACCGGTGTACGCCAGCGTCCAGGGAAACGGCGCCAGCCCAGCCCACTCCGGGGCATATCCGGTCCAGCCAATAGAGGCTTCCCCAACGTAATCCCAGCCTGTCCATACGAAGTCGCCAATCACATAAGGATAATCTTCAACATATTGCCAGTAGGCAAAGGCGTCTTTTGAATAGGTTTCTGAGCCATACATTACCGCCGAGATACCCGCGTTGAAGTCGTGCACGTAGTTGCCCGGTTCATAGTTGTAACCCGATACATCAAAAGCCGACAGATAAGCCCGTGCATGCTCACCCGACATATTCGCCCCAACGGTAAGCGGCCTGCTGGCATCCAGCTTACGTACAAAATCCGTTAGTTGTTTTGCTGTTTGTGCTCCCAGTGCATCCCCCTGCTCCGGGATTTCGTTACCCAGGCTCCACATGACGACGCTGGGATGATTAATGTCGCGGGCAATAAAATCCGTTAAGTCGCCCTGCCAGTTACTGGAAAATACAAAAGAATAGTCATTCTTATTCTCCCACTTGCGTTTATTCCATGCGTCAAACGCTTCACTGATCACCAGCAATCCCAACTCATCCGCAGCCGCCAAAAAGGCGCTGGAAGGCGGGTTGTGGGCGCTTCTAACCGCATTGTATCCCGCATTAAGAATGCTTAGTACCTTACGCCGCTCGGCTTTAGGATGCGCTGCCGCGCCGAGCAGGTAGTTGTCGTGGTGAATATTCATGCCCTTTAGTAATACCGGCTTGTTGTTGAGCAAAAATCCCTGCTCGGGTGATAGCGCTACGGTGCGAATACCAAACCGGGTATCCATGTTGTCGATAACCTCGCCGTCTTTTAGCAGCCGCTGAGAGAGTGTGTATAACACTGGCGATGCAGGCTCCCACCAGTGCGGCTGATTAATGTTGATAGTTTGCGAAATATTGTCGCTGCTTACCGGCACACGTTGGGTTAGCAGCGTCTTTCCGTTTAGCTTAACGGCTTGTTCCAGTGTCAGCCCGCCAGCTTTATCAATCTCATCCCGTTGCAGTGCCGTATTAACAACCAGTACTGCGCTATCGCTTTGGTTACCAGCCTGGGTAATAACCGATGTGCCCCAGCGAGCAATATGGCTTGCCGACAGGGTATGTAAGGTAACTTGCCGGTACAATCCAGACCCGCTATACCAACGGCTGTTTTGCTCATTATTGTGAACCCGCACGGCTACGACATTGCCCTGCCCCGGATGCAAGAAAGGCGTAATGTCGACCTGAAAACCGGTATAACCGTAATAATGTTGGGCTGCTTCCTGCCCGTTAACGTACACAGTGGCATTCATGTACACGCCATCAAACTCAAGCAGATACTGTTTGCCAGAGTCAATACCGGGCAAGTGCTTGCGATACCAGCCAGTGCCCCCCACCGCATAACCGGTGTTGTAGGCATCTTTCGCTGCAGCACTAAAAGGGCTTTGGGTACCAGGTATATCTTCTATGGACCAATCATGCGGCAGCGTGACACGCCGCCAGGTATTGTCGTTAAAGTCAGCCTGTTTAAATTCAGGATTATCATCAAGCATAAAATGCCAATCGGAGTACATATTCAGTGACTCAGCATTTGCTTGTGTGGCTGTCTGCTCAGTTGTTCGGCATTGGGTAAACCCGAACAACACCAGTAGTGTGATCGCCACCAACCATAACGTATGTTGTGTTTTCATTGCGTTAATTCAAAGTAAACGTTTTCCCTATTATTTAATGAATATTAACAATAACTCAAGTCGGAGATGATGCAGGCATAGGCATTAACTGAAATTGAAGCAGTTAAATTTACGATAAAACAATGAATAAACATGAAGTTAAATTAATTAACAACGCTAGAAATAAAAATGTGAAGACGCTACCCATACCCGCACTAAAGGGAAATAATTTCCCAAACCGCTTACTTGCACATCGATGTGTGAGGGAAATATCAGGGAAAGCATTTTGACTTGCGCAGTAAATGGCATTTACTATGGCGTGATTCAGCAAAGGCAAAGGATTCACAGTGGTAAAAATTAATGATGTAGCCCGCGCGGCTGGCGTGTCTCCCGCCACCGTCTCCCGTGTGGTAAATGGCAGAGGCAAGGTGGGTGATGCCTGCAGAGCCAGAGTGCAGAAGATTATTCAGGAATTAGGGTATAAGCCTAACGCGTCGGCACAATCCCTGGTTAATCGCCACACCACCAATGTGGGACTCATTACCCCTAAAATATCCATGGAGTTTTTTGGCAACCTGGCTGCAGGCGCAGAAGTCTCTGCCCGCGCGGTGGGGTACAGCCTGCTGATCTGTAACTCGCTGTACGAGGAAGAATCTGAAATTGCCGCGATTGAAAGCCTGCACGCTAAAGGCTGCGAATCCATTATTCTGCATAGCGACTATCTAACCGACAAACAACTCATTGAGCTCAGTGAACGCTACAAAGGCCTGGTGATCATTAACCGCTACATTCCGAAAATTGCCAGTCGTTGTGTGTGGTTCGACAACGTAGCCTCTACCGCACAAATAGTTGATTTACTTGCCAGCAAAGGCCACGAGGCCATTGCCGTTGCCACCAGCATTTATCAGAATCGCGATCCACAGTTGCGGTTATTGGGGGTGCGCCAGGGCTTCATGATGCAGGGCCTAACGTTTAACGACAATCTGTTGGTTGAATCAACCGCCAACCTGGAAGGGGGCAAAGCCTGTGCCCAGGAACTTATCCAGCGCGATGAACACTTTACTGCGGTAATTGCCTATAACGATTTAATGGCGGTAGGCGTCATTCACGAACTGGTAAAAAATGGCTACAAGGTACCCGAGCAGGTGTCGGTTGTGGGATTTGACGACTCTGCAATGTGCAAAGCCTGCCTGCCAACCATTACCACCATAAAGTATCCTATTGAAGAAATGGCTGAGTATGCCGTGAAGCTGGCCATTGATTTGGCAAAAGATGCGGCCACACCGGAAAACAAAACCCATTTGTTTACCTCGTCAATGATAGAACGAGAAAGTGTCGCCAACGCGCCGTCGAATTAACGCAACGCGGTACTGTTGCTTCGCTGAAAGGTAAAACGCGACAGTACTGCCATGGCACACACACTGACAAGCAAACTGCCGCCCACCAAAATTGCCTGCATAGCGTAGATAACGCCTGAAGGTTGTGCACCAGGTGTATCGGCGTTGAACCCGATAACATTGAGCATCCAGCCCGATAACACAAAGGATAGTACTAACCCGAAATTTAAAAACCGATTGTGCCGCCCAACGACGAAGCTGTCGCTTAACACACCGGTTTTCTGTTGGTTTTCGTAACACACATCGGCCAGCAAAGCAGGGATCAGCGTTGTATGCGCGGTCCAGATCCACGCACCAAGTACAGCATCCAACACCAGCCAATAATCCATATCGGGCTGATACAACACCCATTTAAACATGGCATTGATACAGTTGATGAGGTAAATAGCAAACAGGGTTTGTTTCTTACCAAACCTATTCCCTGCTTTCACAATTACAGGAATCGTAATGAGCCCCATCACCGCATAGGCTGTAGACAAATAGCCCTTCCAGAACGCCCCCTGGGCAATGTCACCGCCCTCAACAAAGTACACCAGCAAATAAAAATCGACATTGATACAGGCACCAATTAGCCCAAATTGCAGCACGGTAACCACAAACAGCAGATTTATTTGCTTCAACAGTTGTGGGTTAAACGGTACCGATTTTTCGGTACTGAAGACCTGGGAAGCAATCGCTGAAACATTACGCGACTTTCCCCATATCCCTGCCAGAGTAGAAAGCACACCAATCAGCAGCACTGCCACCCACAAGCCAATGGTTTTCATACCCACAGCCAGCGAGCTAAACAACTTGGATTGCGCCAACGGAAACAACCAGAAATACAGAATGGAACCGAGTTTTTCAAATACGGAAGTGAATCCCATCACCGAGGTAATGCCGTGCGTATCGGAGGTGGCCTCCATCGCCTGACACCGCATGATCACCGTCATGAAGGTAGCAAAGAAATAGAATACCAGTGAACACGCCAGCAAATACGCAATACTTTGGTCGACGCTCCAATGCACAGGCACAGCCCACATTGCGGCATAGGCCGCAGCACAAATCCAGCCTGAGCCAATCAGCAACATGCGCTGACTGTGTTTCAGTGGCGCAATGGCATCAATAACATTCGCCACCCAAGGGCTGATTAACGCAGACACAAATACCGGAATGGTTAACACCAACCCAAGCAATAGTGGATCAACCCCCAACGTCATTTGATAGTACGGAATAGCCAGTGTGCCAATGCCATGGCTCACAAAGAAAATGGCAAAGTACCCACAGCCCAGGGCAACGTTGTACTTTGTCACTGCATACCGTCCTCGTGAATTGCCTTGATTGACCATTAGTTAATAGCCGCAGAATATCAACAAACAGGGTTATCTTCGAGGTTATGCTGTTGATATTTTCTAAACACCGCACACAAAAGGGAAAGCGATTACCCAAATCTTTTCATTTAACCGGTCGCTGAAAACAATGCGATTCAGAGGAGTGACACTTCGTTGTGCCACTCACATATCCGTCATTTCACGCGCTACCACCCGGAACACCAAAGCATCAATACAAACCCGTAAAAACAACAACATAAACAAGAAAATCCGAAAGATCACCTTGCTTAAAAAACTCAGAAACCTGACATACACAGCATTGCTTTTGTTAAAAATCGCAGCGGATTTTTCACTTGTTTACTTTTCGGAGAACTAAATAACCTCAAGGAAAATTTAGGAAATACCATGGAAAACGTTTTCCTAACGTGTTATAAATTTATTAACATCTTGGGCGAATTTGTTAATTGGCAGTAACAAAACAGCTATTTCACGCAGGATGGAACGCGGGAAATTACACGGTAAACAACACCTGGACAGCGTTTAAGAACAAGGTGAACTACCCATATTTCCACTGAGATTGGACACACTCAGCGCTAATAGGCCCCTTGCCAACATTAGCAACGATTGGAAAACCGTAAAAAGAGATCAACATGATTAAGAGTAAAGTTTCTCTTGCCGTACTCACAGCATTAACCACTTGCGCACTTAGCAATCCGGCTTTAGCACAAACCGAACCGGACGACGAAAACGTAGAAGTTATTCAGGTTCGCGGCATTCAGGGTAGCTTGCGTCAGGCCGCCTTTCAAAAGCAAACGTCAGATGTTATTCAGGACAGCATCGTAGCTGAAGACATTGGTAAATTTCCCGATCAAAACGTAGCAGAATCGTTGCAGCGTATTACCGGTGTTTCCATTTCCCGTGTTAACGGCGAAGGCTCACAAATCAGTGTGAGAAGCTTTGGCCCGGAGTTCAACGTGGTGAAACTGAACGATCGCACGTTGGCAACTACCACCGGTAGTCGCAGCTTCGACTTTCAGGTGCTGCCGTCGCAACTCATCAGTGGCGCTGATGTAATGAAATCCCCCACCGCCGATTTGTCGGCGGGCAGTATCGGTGCGTATGTAAATATCAAAACCGCCACACCACTTAAGCAACCCGGCTTTCACGCATCAGCTACCGCCAAAACTAACTATCACAGCCTGGTAGAAGAGGCCACGCCTGAATTGGCGGGCATTATTAGCAATACGTTTGATGACGACACCTGGGGCGTATTAGTTGGCGTATCTTACAAAGAAAATGCGAATCGCATTGACGCATACCGCACTTCTCACTGGAACCAATACGCCGGAAACGGCAGTGGATTTGGCTTCCCGATGGATGCCGCTGATGTTGTTGATGAAAACGGCAATCCCACCACGCTGGCAGGCAGTCGTGGGCCGGGACGCTCCATTTTTAATATGATAGACGAAGACCGTGAGCGCTTCGGCGCTAATATTGCGTTGCAGTGGGCACCCAACGACAACTTTGAGTCGACGCTTGACGGCTTATACACCAAACTCAATCGCGAATACCTGGGATCTGGCTTACAGGTACCAAACCAAACCCCACGCTACACCCGTGCAGTGATCAGCGATGAAGGCACCCTGTTGGAAGCCACCATTGCCGATACCGATTTAGAAATGAACGTGGTATACGGATTACAGGAATCCACCACTACAGCGTTTGGCTACAACGGTGTGTACACTGGTGACCGTCTGGTAGTGGAATTCGATGCGTCATACTCTAAGGCGGAAACCAGCTTTGAAGGCGATGATACTACGGCCTTGCACTACACCATGTTCGATACAGATGGTGTGCGCCAACCCAGTGAAATTCTGATTGATTATCACAATGACATTCCAAGCCTGACAACCACCGGTGCACTGGATATTACGGATATCTCCAAGGTACGTGCAGCATGGCAACGCTACGCTGCTGAAGAAGCAGAAGACACCGTAAAAGAAGTAAAACTGGATGCCTTGTACGACATCGACGCGGGCCCACTGACGTCGGTAAAAGTTGGCGCGGCCTATACCAAACGCAACATTGCATTTTCGCGATTCGGAACAGAATTTGACCCAACCAGTGGCGGCGAAACCTGGAATGGCTCGGGCATGTGGATTGGCGATGGCAGCACCTGGGGTGACAACGCGGCAGTGGGTGTATTGCCGGCCAATGTTCTGGAGCTCAGCGCAAACAACTTTATGGATGGCACAGGCAATGGCTTCCCACGTCAATGGGTTCAGATTGCCAATCATCAGGCCTATCGGGCAGCCACGCAGGCGTACTTAGAGCAGGCCGTAGCCAACGGTGATGGCTGGCGCGGTGATATCGTTAACGCGGGTTGGGATACCGTCTATCCGAGCCCGGGTGGCAGCTACGAAAACGATGAAACCATGCTTGCCTTATATTCGCGCTTTAACTTTGAAGGCGAATTGGGCGATTACACCTGGCGCGGCAATCTGGGTGCGCGCTACATTGATATCGACAATACTGCTCGTGGCACAGCCTCTACCATTGATATGCTGATGATCAATGAGGCATCGTCTAATCTGCCGGAATCGGTTGATAACACAGCAACCACGTCGGCTAAGTCTTCCACTGTGGATACCTCGGAATCACACTTTCTGCCCAGCGCCAACTTTATGCTGGATTTAGAGAATGGCTACATAGTGCGTTTGGCGGCAGCACAAACTATTACGCGCCCTTCGCTGGCTGATGCCGGTGTAAACGTGCAGGAAACAGCGGGGGTAGATAGCCCAACGGTGACTATTTCAGGCGGCAACCCGTACCTGAAATCCTATGAGGTAAACCAATTGGATGCCTCGGTAGAATACTACGCCGACAATGGCAACGCCTATTCACTGGCGTTCTTCTACAAGGATATTTCGAACTTTATTTCTACCATTACCACCGTAGGTCCCTGGGACGGCAATATTTCACCTGAACTGGCAGCGGCCTACGCCAATCTGGGCCAAACAGTAACCTACAACTCCACGCGTAAAGAAAACCGCGACGGCGGCTCAGTTGCCGGATTAGAAGTGGGTGTACTGCACAACTTCGACTTCCTGCCAGGCTTTGGTGTTCAGGCAAACTACACCTATGCACACAGTAAAGACGACAGCGCCTTACCGATTAATTTACCGTCGGTAGTTGAACCGGGCAGTGGCTTGGAGGGCTTTGCAAAAAACTCGTACAACCTGATCGCGTTTTACGACAAAGACGCATTCCAGGCGCGGGTAGCTTACAACTGGCGTGATGCGTTTCTGAGCAGCCGTTCAGGAGATGGTATTCAGCCTGAATACAATGATGCCTACGGACAACTGGATGCCAGTGCGTCTTACGACATCAACGAAACCTTTACGGTATCGCTGGAAGCGGTGAACCTGACCAACGAAACACGCTTGCAATACTATGGTCAGCGCGACCGTGTAAGCCTGGTTGAGATGACCGGTACCCGTTACTACCTGGGTGTCAGAGCCACGTTCTAATCAAGGCAAACGAACGTTGTTCGGACATAGCCACCAGCACTTGTTTATGAATAAACAAGGGTTGGTGGCTTTCTACGTTACACTTTGAGAACAATCCGGAGGGCCAGTGCAATCCTCAGCTATTAAACACTATGTTATTGCGGGCGGAGGCACTGCCGGCTGGATGACCGCCGCCCTGCTGGGCAAACTGCTCGCGGGAACAGATGCCAGCATTACGTTGATAGAGTCGCCAGAGCAGCCTGGCGTGGGGGTTGGCGAGGCCACCGTACCCAGCTTTGTTGATTTCGTAAAACTGCTTGGCATTGATGAACAGGCATTTGTAAAAGCCACGCAAGCCACCTTTAAACTGGGAATCCAGTTTAGTAACTGGCAAACGCCAGGACACAGCTACTGGCACCCATTCGGACATGTTGGTGCGCGCATCGATGGAAAACCATTTTTTCAGCAATGGCTGCACGCCCATCGCCATGGCCTGCCCCACACCTATACCGACTTCTCGGCGTCGGCGCGCATGGCACAGGAAAATAAGTTTTACATGCCTAACCCACAGCAACCCAACAACTTAAGCCATATGGGCTACGCCTACCATTTCGACGCGCAGCGCGTGGCGGTGTTCTTACGCGACTTCGCTGTGAGTAAAGGCGTTGTGCATAAACAAGCGCATATCGAACAGATCCAGACCAGCGCCAACCATAGTGCCATTGAGCGGTTAATTACCCGCAGCGGCGAGCACATTGACGGTGATTTTTTTATTGATTGTACGGGCACACAGGCACGGCTTATGGGCCAGGCACTGAATACCGAATTTATCGATTGGCAGCGTTACCTGCCGGTAGATCGTGCCTGGGTTGTGCAAACAGAAAATACCGACGAGCCCGTTCCCTACACTAAAGCCATAGCAGAACCCATGGGCTGGCGCTGGCAAATTCCGCTACAGCACCGCACAGGCAACGGCCTGGTGTTTTGTAGCCAGTACACCAGCCCCGACGAGGCTAAGCGTTACCTGCAAACCCAGTTAACCAAGCCACTGCTGAACGAACCCAGGCTTCTGACCTTTAAAACCGGTCATCTCAATCAGTTCTGGCGCAGTAATTGTGTAGCAATTGGTTTGTCTGCCGGTTTTCTGGAGCCACTGGAATCCACCGGTATTTATTTAATCATGCGGGGGATATTGAACCTGGCCAAACTGCTGCCTTCGAGCCCGCCCTGCGAGGCAACCATTCAGGAGTACAATCAACTGATGCTGGCGGAATACCAGCACATACGCGACTTTATTGTGCTGCACTATTGCTTATCCCAGCGCTGCGACTCGCCGTTCTGGCAAAGCTGGCAACAACGCGACATTCCCACATCCCTTACCCATAAACTCGCGCTGTATCGAACCCGCGGTGTGGTGTCGCATGCACAATCCGACTTATTTGCAGATCACAGCTGGCACGCGGTAACAACAGGTATGGGACTGCTTCCAAGCAATATTGATCCAACCGTCAGCGCTGTATCTCCCCATCAACTCATTGAACTACTGAGCAGAATGGATACGTCGTTTAGCCATTCAGTGAATCAGCTACTCACTCATGGTGCGTATATACATGAATTCGCTTCGTAAGCCGTCTTTTTCAGGTGAGCGAAGTTTGTCTTTTCTTACTTAACACAAAACTCTCCAGCTCGTCGGCTGTGAGGGGTTTGGCAAAGTAGTAGCCTTGATAGTATTCGCAATTCAGTTCATTCAGCAAGGCTACCTGCTCTGCGGTTTCCACGCCTTCGGCCACCACCGCTATGCCCAGTTGTTTGGCGATATTCAGTACGCCTTCTACCAACACTCTGTCGGTCTCGTTGTGCTGGAACGCGTGTACAAAGGTTTTATCCAGTTTGAGGTATTTCACCGGGAAGTATTTAAGGTAAGCCAACGAAGAATACCCCGTGCCAAAGTCATCGATGGCCAGCTCTATACCCATCGCCGTAAATTGCCTCAGGGCTTTCTCTGCGCTTTGTGGATCAACCATTAATGCGCGTTCGGTAAGCTCAATAATGATGTTTTCGCCGCATAGGCCAACGGCGTGTAATTTATTGCGGATTTGGCTTATGGATAATTCCGCGTCCACCAGCTCATAAGCCGATTTATTCAACGACACCTGAAAGTCCATGCCAAACAATCCTGTCCACTTCACCAGCTTCTCTAACGCCGTATCCATTACCCAGGCATCCAAATCCCGGATCAGGCCATATTTTTCTGCTAGCGGAATAAAGGTATCCGGTGGGACAAACCCCAATTGGGGATGATTCCAGCGCACCAGCACTTCTACTTTCTTCACTTCCTGTGTGGTGGCGTTTACCTGGGGCTGAAACCGCAGTTCCAGAGCATTGTGAGCAATAGCATCACGCAGTTCTTTCACCATCGAGTTGTCTTGCTGGATCGACGTTTCAATTACACCAGAGTAAAACTCAAAGGTGTCCTTGCCTTTACTTTTTGCACTGTACATGGCGTGATCAGCCCGGCTGATCAACGTTTGGCAGCTTCGTCCATCTTCGGGGAAAATCGCAATACCGATACTGGCCGTTAGCGAAATGTCCACATCATCAATAACGTCTATACTGTGGATAGCACCGATGATATTTTCTATGGTGACCTGTATATGCTTAATGGTTTCAAATCCCATCATGCATACAACAAACTCATCGCCCCCCAGGCGGCCTACTTCATCAGAACTGCGCACCGCTTTTCGCAGCTTTTCCGCCACAGCAATAAGCAAACGGTCGCCGAAGTCGTGGCCGAATTTGTCGTTATAGGCCTTAAACCCATCCAAATCGAGGTACAGCAATGCGAACTTGCGCTGTCTGACAATGGAAAGCTGCACCAGTTCTTCTATACAGGCGGTCATGCCAGTACGGTTAAATAAGTTGGTTAGGCTGTCGTAGTTGGCAAGCCGCCACACCACTTTTTCCTGTTCAATTTCGTAAGACACATCGCGCACTATTTTCGATACGCCGGTGATGTTTTTGGCTTTATCCCGAATGGGCGACAAGGTAACCGACACAAACACGCGGTTGCCGCTTTTGGTAAGACGCGTGGTTCTGAAGTGCCTTATGGATTTGCCGGCCAACAAACTCTTCATTAGTTTGTCTTCTTCGGCCAATCGCTCCTCCGGAAATAACATGACAATATTTTGCCCTACCGCTTCCGCTTCGGTGTATCCAAACAGGCGCTCTGCTGCTTTGTTCCAGGTGGTAATGCGACCATCCAGGCTCTTACTGATAATGGCGTCTTCCGACGATTCAATAAGGGCCTGAAACTGCAGTAACTGGTGCTCAGACAGTACCTGCCGAGTGACATCACGGGCAATTTTTGAAGCGCCAATCACCCGGCCTTCCAGATTTTTTATAGGTGACACAGTTACCGACAAATCAATAAGATCACCATTTTTATGTAGCCGTTGTGTTCTGAAATGATCAACGGTTTCACCCTGCGCCACTTTGTTAATAATGACTTTTTCTTCTGCCAGGCGGTCCTCGGGGAACAACTTCAAAATGCTTTCGCCTATCATCTCAATGGCCGTGTATCCGAAGATTTTTTCGGCGCTTTTGTTCCAGCTTTCCACAATGCCATCCAGGGTTTTACCCACAATAGCGTCGTCGGAATTTTGCACTATGGATTCAAAATGAATGGCTTTGCGATGCAATGACATGTGCTCGGTGACATCGCGAGCAATGATAGACGCACCCATGATGCGGTGTTTGTGATCGTAAATAGGTGAAATCGTAACGGAAACGTCGATTGTTCTGCCGCACTTGTGAATGCGCGCGGTACGAAAATGCTCAATGGTGTTGCCACTGCGTATGGCATCCAAAATACGATCTTCTTCGTGAAGCAATGCTTGTGGAAACAGCACCAGCATTTTCTGGCCAAGCATTTCGGCCTCGGTATAACCAAAAATGCGTTCTGCAGCCGCATTCCAACTGGTTACAGTGCCATCCAGCGTTTTACTGATAATGGCATCAGAAGAAGAGCTAACCAGTGCTTTAAAATGATCTAACGAATGCGATTTCAATACCTGCACCTCTTAAAAAAGGTACGCGAAGACTGCCTCTGGGCTTATAGATCATCGCTAACCGTCCTTGTAGCTTAGACACGCAGAATAACGTAAACCACTGAAGGTCAGAAGGTTGCTGGTCTCATAATATCAATTATGCATACCACAACGGCTTACCTTTGTTTATTAGGTTTAGTCTATACATTGTTGTATGGCAACCCTGTGCCAGTGGTTGAGGTTAAATTGCTCGCTTCAAACTCCTAGCTGCTGCATACGCTAACGCAGCAGCCACCGTTAATATAGCCGCACTCACAGCAAAGGTGGGCACATAGCCACTCATATCGAACAACAGCCCACCCAGCGTTGAGCCAAGCGCAATAGACAGCTGAATAACAGCCACCAGTAAGCCTCCACCCGCTTCGGCATCGTTGGGTAGGTTGTGGGTGAGCCAGGCCCACCAGCCAACAGGCGCGGCAGTAGCAATAAAGCCCCATATCGCCAGCAGTATCACCACAGGAATGAACGCTCCCTGCATACTAATAATCAGTACAGCCACCAAAGCCATTAGCACCGGTATGACAACCAGCGTGTTATTCACGCTTTTTGCCAGCACGCGATTCACCAACGACGTGCCTACAAAACCGGCTGCCCCCATAATGAGTAAAATGGTAGAAATGGTTTGAACGCTTGCCCCCAGGGCAGATTCAAGAAATGGCCTAAGATAGGTATACAATACAAATTGCCCCATGAAAAACGTGCCCACAGCCAGCGAGCCAATAAACACGTGGCGGCGGGAAAGTAATCCAATAACCTGGAGTGCAGGATTGCCTTTATGGGCGGATGGCTCTGCTGGCATAAGCGGTAAGCTTCGCCACTGCCAGGCGAACGCAATCACAGACAAGGGCACCAGGCAAAAGAACGCGCCCCGCCAGCCCATTACTGCGCCCAAATACGCGCCGAGCGGCGCCGCTACAATCAAGGCCAGTGCATTGCCACCATTAAAAATGGCCAGCGCACGGGGTACTTTGTGCGCTGACACTAAACGCATAGCGGCTGCCGCCGACATCGACCAAAAGCCGCCAACCACGACGCCGATTAATGCCCGACCCAGCATATACGTAAAATAGTTACCCGACAGCGCAATTACTGCGCCCGACACGCCCATTAGCGCTGTCATGCCAAGCAATAGATACTTGCGATCTAATCCACCGGCAATCACCGGAATAAATAAACTGGTTATCACGGCCAACGCGCCAGAAATCGCAATGCCTTGCCCAACCAGACCTTCAGATACCGTAAAAGCACTGGCAATGGGGGTAAGCAAACTCACCGGCATAAACTCAGAGGCAATCAAAGCAAATACGCAGAGCGACATTGCAAATACACCGCTCCAATAGGCGGGTTGCAGTGTTTCAGGCTGCTCATCTACTGGCGTGTCGAGACTTGGTTGGTGTGATTGCATGATTACCTCTTGGGGTGGAATGAAGACCGATTCGCAGCACCACAGGCTGAAGCAAACGATCATCGCTTGCTTCCAACACATAGAGGTACTGAACTGTGTACTAACGGATATGAGTTAAACGAGGGAGCTGTTTTTTCGTACCTGAGCTAAATCGGCCCGAGGCGGCACACCAAACATCCGACGGTACTCCCGGCTGAATTGCGACGGGCTTTCATATCCCACCTCAAAGGCAGCAGTAGAGGCATCGCACTGACTGTTCATCATCAGGCGTTTAGCTTCATTTAGCCGCAGCCATTTTTGATACTGCAACGGGCTCATACCGGTAAGCTGCCGGAAATGCAGATGAAACGTAGGCTGGCTCATACTCGCCATGCTTGCCAGTGTTTCTACCCGCACCATGGAATTAAAATGCTGTTTCAGCCAGTTAATGGCTTTCGATACCCGGAATGCCTGACTGTCGAATGACGCTATGTGCATCAGCATGGCGGCTTTGTCGCTTTGTAACAGCCGAAAGTGAATTTCACGCTTCAGCATAGGCGCCATCACGTCAATAGCATCAGGCTCTTCCAACAACTCCACTAAACGAGTAAGCGGCGAGAACAACTTTGGCGTCATGGTGCCTAAGCTTGCGCTTATACCTTTCACAGCGCCGTCATCCACTACCGGCGTATTTACCTGAGACACCAGATCGGCCAGCAATCGGAAATCCAGTTTTAGCACCAATCCCACGCAGGGGGCATCCGGGCTGGCTTCAATTACTTGCGAACTGGCAGGTAAATCGACCGAGTTCACGATAAACGTGCTGGTGTCATAGGGATAGGCAGCCCCGCCCGCCACCATTTGTTTTCGGCCCTGAGCCACTAACACAATACTGGGCTCTACCAGGCAAAAAGCGGGATCAGATGGTTGATTACGGCGAAACAACAGTAACCCCGGGATAGCGGTTCCGATATCCCCTTCATCGGCCTGCAGCCGAGTAAGCGTGGCGGCCATGGATTGTTGTAAACTCTGTAATACCATTGTGATACCTTACCCGTTTTATCTTAAGTACAGCCTTTCGTTCTAAGGGTAGTGAACAGGTGACTATTCTGCCTGCTTTTCTGCCTTAACATCCGCACCGTATTCGGCGTCGGAGACCTTTTCTTTCCACACAACGTTTTCACCGTTTTTCACGCCGGTGAGTACCAGGTGCTTCATTCGGGCGTCGGGTGTCGCACCGTGCCAGTGATCGATATCCGGCGGGCACCACAGTGCTTCGCCAGGACCAAATTCCAGTACCTTACCGTCGCGCGTACCGGTACGGGCGATACCGGTCATCACTATCATGTGCTGTCCGGCAGGATGCGAGTGCCATGCGGTGCGAGCCCCTGCTTCAAAGGTTACATAAGCGCCAGAGTAAGCCGCTGTTTCATTGGGTGGAAACAGCATTTCTACTTCTACCTTACCGGTAAAGTACGCTTCCGGGCCGGTAAAAAATTGGTGCGCGCTAACGGGATAATGAATTTGAGAAGCAAGCATATCTTCCGCTGAAGCTGCCGTAGCAGCGCCCGATAATGCGGTAGCGACACCGCCCGCTAACACACTGCCTAACACACGATTTTGCTTAGTCACAATACTCTCCGTAAGTGGCACTGTATTAAAGAATACTGGTTGCGCCATTTCGTATGTGTACAGACTAATCCGGCACACAGGTAGGGGGTTAGAACGATCGTCTTGGCTACTTGCCTATTTCTATTAACCCGGCTTGGATTAGCCAAACGCGGCCAAATCACGCCGGGTAAATTCAATATCGGCACAGAGTGACTTTTGGCACATTTGCCAGCGTGTAAATAGCGATAGGCTGTGAACTCATTATTCAGGATGGGAGCAATCAAATGGAAAAAAGCCAGGCAATCAGCACAGCGGTAATTTTAACTGCATTTACCTTAGCTATCTTCGCTACCAAGGCAATACAGCCGCAGGTAGAGGCAACCGTAATTCGCTACGCCGTACCTTATATTTGCTGGCTAGTTGCCATGCTGATAGCAGGCGTTTTGCTAAAACACCGCAAACATTACATAGGTGCAATTGGGCTGATGAACCAGCCACTATCCGGCATTGCTGCTGGCCTGCTGTTTTCACTGCCAATGGGGGTTGGGCTGGCTGTGTTTTTTGAGTTTTCCGCGCCGTCGATTACGGCATTGGTTACCAAAAGCCTGATCCCCGGCTTCTTTGAGGAACTCTTCTTTCGGGGCTTTCTGGTGGGCTTACTCATTGCAATGGCAGGTTGGCGCTTTGTGTCTGCGGCATTAATAGGCGCGGTTATTTTTGGTTTAGGGCACTGGTTTCAGGGCGCAACCCTTGTGCAAGCAGCCACCGCGTCACTGTTTACGGCCATTGGAGGCCTGTGGTTTGCCTGGTTGTTTTATCGCTGGGGCCATAACCTGTGGATCGTGATCACGCTGCATACGCTTATGAATGCTTATTGGTTGCTCTGGCAGGTAGATTCCACGGCTATTGGCAACCAAATGGCCAACCTTTGCAGGATGGCCACTATTTTACTGAGTATTGCGGGCACCGAATGGTATGTTCGTCGGTACAAACGCGTTACTGCCAGCCAGTAACCTGTTTAATGGCCTGGGTTAACAACGCTGCATTACTCAGATGCTGATTTACTCTGGGATGCTGACCATAACCGTTAAACGGAAATACCAGCGTAGACAGCTTGTCGTCGCCCTGGTTAGTTAAGTTTTCTACCGCGGCTTCAACATAGCCCGGCCAGGGCGAACCGGCTTTAGTGGCATCCATACTGCCCAGCGCACAAATGATCTGCGCATTGGGGTATTTGGCGCGAATGGTGCTCACAAACGCCTGATACGCCGCAATGATTTGCGACTTGGTAGGCTTTGGCGAGATTCGCTTGGGATCGGGCACCAGCCAGCTGTCGTTCTGCATCAGGTTGATCACTACAACCTGAGGTGTCCAGGTACTGAAGTCCCACTGGGAATCGTTGTTACCCACCGCGCTTAACTGATCGTAAAACTGCGGCATGATAAAATTAAACCAGCTCACCATAATGCCAATGCCGCTTTGCGAGATGGTGTGCAACTCAGCATCGAGTGCTCTGGCCGCAATGGCTCCGTAACTAACATAGTGGTTTTTATCGCGCGGCAGGCTGTCTCCGGCGTTATAAGGCGCTACGTTGCCCATACCGCTTGAAATCGAATCACCGTAGATTTCGATGCGGCGCGTGGGTTTGGTAGGAGGCGCTAATAACGTGGCCTCGTCATCTATACGAATACCCAGAAAATGCGAGCCGCCTTCTTCGCCCTCGGTGCGCTTGTAAATTTCCACCGAGTGTTCACCCGCGCCAAGGGTATTACTGATCCAATACTCGTGTTCGCCTTGCTTGGCCTCAATCACAAACGGAAAGCTGTCGTTGCCGTCTACAATTACATTAAAGTAATTCTTGCCGTTATCGTCTTTTAGCGTTACCGACAGCGACTCACCCGTGAAGCGTGCCTTCACCGACGAACCAGGCCAGCTTAAATACGGTGCACTGGCGTTAGCAAAATCGATACGCCCGGTATACACATACCCCGCGTCATTGGCCGGTACCACGCTGGCATATGCCGTAACGCTTACTTGCAGGCAGGCTAACAGCCCAAACGCAATTACCCTTTTTAACATCCTTGCACTCACTGTTTGCTCACTTTTATTCATGTTGCCGTTATTTGCCACTATATTGCGATAGCCGAAAAATCTTATCCTGCGGCTTCACTTAAGTACACCAAAGGCGCTACGTATGCAGCGCCCTTTTGGTGTTTTGTACCTATTGTGAATGTCTGCCTGCCAGTTTTAGCGCTGCGTTCACGGTAAACAGGTACGACGCGCCCAGGTCGATCACGTATTCGTTTTCACCCCACAGGAACGGCCAGTTCTCCATGTTTTCTGGCAAATCCGGTTGCAGAATCAATACCCCAGGCACAATGGCGCCGCTAATAAATGAGTAATCCGCCCGGTTCATACCGTAAGCCACCTTCTTCGACACTGTGCCTACGTTCGACACAAACGAGATGTCGGAATCGGGGTGTGTGCCGTATAAATAATCCAGTGAACGGTAAATCAAATCGCTGCTGAACAAATCAGGGTACGCCTGATGCAAATAGTACTGGGTGACTGCCATGTCGAGCACCGTGCCGTTACCCGCCCAGCCGTATTCGGTGATCACCACGCCAAACGGATTTTTGCTGGTTGCCACCTCAAGCTTGGGTTTGTAGGCCTCAGCCGCCGCACGAATGCGTTGCTGATAGGCGTTGTTCATAAACGGCAGTGCGCGGATAGCCAGTACCGCACTGCTACCGAAATGCTCCTCAATGTGTGGCAACAAGGCGTTTACCGCTTGCTGATACTGGATGTCGCCAGTGGTAATTAACAACTCCACTGCGGCTTTGAGCTTTTCTTCTTCCAAACCGCCGCCGGTGGTGTTACCTACACGGAACAAATCGGGCTGCTTGTCGGCTTCGGTTGCCCAAGCGGCGATGGCCGTATCCAGACTCTCTTTTGCCAGTGCCGGTTTGTAACCTTGCAGCGTACGACTGGCTGCCGCCAACGCTGCCATTGAACCGTAGTTAAGCGGTGTGGATTTAGAGGTAAACGCCCAGCGGTCGTCGAATACACCGCTTTCAATGCCGTTGGACTCGGTATCTGCCATCGACGCGTTATAAATCAGGTTGTCGGTCATGGTTAAGCCATCACCCAAGTGGGTGTATTGGCTGATATCCGGCACAATAATGCCCGGAATGGCATGCCCAACCGCCTTGAACTGCGCCAGCAATGCCAGTGTGCCATGCTCGATTTGTTGCAGCAGATCAGGTTTGCCATCGGGCACGTGAATATCTACATATTTGCGGTCGTAATCCACCAGCGTGGTGTCGCGGCTGATGCCAAATTCCTCAAACGCCTGCACTAAAAAGCGCACCGTGCGGTACTGGGTTTGGGTACGAATATCGTAGTCACCCGCGTCGTACCAGCCGCCCACGTTTAATCCGGGAATATGTTCGCCGGGTTTGTACTGGGTATCGGTGGTGGGGCCCTGAGCGTAGAGGTCGAAATGTTCGTGATTCACCGGCGCTTGCAGGGCGTCATCCAGGTGCGAAGCACCGTGCCACACGCGATACGCCTCGTTAATTAACACGTGATCCATTTGTACCGGGAAATAGTGATCCAACGTAGGGTGCCAGGCGGCATCCAGCACATGCTCAGCAATGGGGAACGACGCGGTAGTAGTGCCCTTGTACCGCAACTGGTATAAACCCGGCTCAGTGACATCGGTAAAATCAAACGTGGCGTACTGGTAACGGGTGTAGTTTTCCACCTTCCCGGGCGACTGCTTTTTCACCACCGTTTTGGTGCCATCGGCATTCACTTTTAGCAGCTCTGCCACACCATTTACCGGCGCGCGTTTGTCTAATTCAATCACTGCGCGTTTGGTTTGACCGGGTAAATACCCTACCTGCGAATGGGCAATCATAGGATTGCGCAACCAGGCATCGTTAGTACTGGCGGTAATGCGCCAGGTGAGCAACTCGCCTTGTTTATTGGCTGGTAACACGCCGCGCACCACGTACCAGCCGTTCTGTGCTTTTGCTCTGCCGTCGTAAAGCGTTAGCGGCACCGACGATTCAATGGAAACCCGCTTGGTATCACTTTCAGGGGCCAGCACCAGTTGCTTAGCGGAAGCGAGTGGCACCGGTTCATGTTGGCCAATCACTTCTTTTACCCCGGTAGGATACAGCGGAAACGTGCCGGGTTTGCCATCGGCCAAAAAACTGGTTTCCATGTAATTAGCCGGCAGAAGCTCCATATTAAAGCCCGCTTTACCCACCAGCTCAGCAGGCACTGCACGCGGCGACGACAGGGTAATTTCCACGCCATTTTCAATGGGGGTGGCGCTTATAGTGTAAGTAAAGTCGTGCTCCGGATACGACAACGTAGCGCTAATAGTATGGGTGTTACTGTTAACCTTGCGCTCTACAAAAGTAGGGATAGGATCCCACTGCTCAGGCGTAGCGCTCAAACGCACATCGCCGTTGGTAGCAATGCGCTCACCAAAGTGAATAAGCTCTACCCCACTGATTTTAGAATCGCCGAATAACCCGTTGTACCAGTTGCTGAACACCACAATGTCGAGGCTAGGCTGAGAAAAATAGGCTTTATCGTTAAGTGCTGGCACAGCAGCAGAGGTAATAAGGGGCGCAGCTACCAGCGCACTGGCAATCGCAGAATAGAGAACAGACTTGATCACACAAACACTCCCGTAGTTTTGTTAACAGAAGGTTATCAACTCAAGTTGCGAAAGAAATTATGATATTAAATTATGGGGTTGTTGTTTTGGGTGAGATGTTATTTCAGGCGAGACAACCGTTTTGATGTGCTGCAAGCAACGCATAAATCTGTTTTATTCTATATTTAGTATATTTTAATTTTATACGTATTTTTGAATAAAATTGCTTTATACAGATTTCGGTATAAACTCAATTTATACAATAAAGTGTATAAGAGATTGATGTGAAGATTAACACCCCGACAGATCTAAGTGCCGTTATCAAAGACAGCAGAAAGTCCAAAGGCTGGACGCAAGCTAACTTAGCTAAACGTATCGGCGTTTATCAAAGGGATATTTCTAATTGTGAAACAAAGCCTGAAAAAGTCTCTGTCGAGATGCTCATCAAACTCTGCGCGGCATTAGACTTAGAATTCAATATCGGTAATCAGCCCAATAATGAAGTGTCTGCAACGGCCGCGCCCCTCGCCAGGAAATCACTGAGATTCTAATGGGACGAAAATCACATACCCGCACACTCTACTGCTCCATGAACGGATTTCCGGTAGGCGAGTTACGTTTAAAAAAGGGGCGCATGAGTTTTACATACTCCCCTGATTGGTTAGCGGTAGACGGCAGCCGTGCTATATCTCTTAGCTTACCTATGCAAAGAGCCGAGATAACCGGGGATGCTGTGCATGCTTATTTTGACAATTTACTGCCCGATACAACCGCCATCCGAGAGCATATAAAAGACCGCTTGGGCGCAGAGAGTACCAACCCCTTCGACTTACTCGCCAAGGTGGGAAAAGACTGCGTTGGAGCGCTTACATTCACACAAGCGCCTGCCACAGGAGACATGCCAGCGCTCTCACTTACACCATTGTGTGAGGGCGAAATCGCACAAATTATCAGAGAGACCCGCATCGAAAACATGTTAGGGATGAACTCAGACGATGATTTCAGAATTTCTCTGGCTGGCGCCCAGGAAAAAACCGCGCTCACCCTGTGGGAAGGCAACTGGTACCGTCCACAGGGCGCAACGCCAACCACGCATATATTCAAACCACCCATTCTTCGTCACGAAAGCTTAGGAATAGACCTGTCCTCGAGCGTAGACAACGAGTGGTTTTGCCAAACGCTAATGAAAAACTTAGGTTTAAACACAGCACATTGTGACATTGCGCAATTTGAAGATCAGAAAGTGCTAATAGTGGAGCGCTTTGATCGCCGGGTTGAGGAAGACGCCATTTTCCGACTTCCCCAGGAAGACATGTGTCAGGCATTAGGGAAAATAAGTGGTTCAAAGTACGAAGAAAACGGTGGCCCGGGTTCCGCGCAAATTATGGCGTTGCTGTCTGGCTCGCGAAACGCCTATGAAGACAGGCTCGAATTTTTGCGGGCGCAAATTGTATTCTGGTTACTTGCGGCAATTGATGGGCATGCAAAGAACGTTAGCATAGCGCTCAATCAGGATGGTTATCGACTCGCGCCCTTCTACGATGTGTTAAGCGCTTATCCTTATTTGGGTGCGGGTAACATTCAGGCGAAAAAGATAAAGATGGCCATGAAAGTTCACAGCAAGAATACGCACTACAAATGGCATGACATTATGCCGCGACACTGGCTGGAGCACGGTAAAAAGCAAGGCATAGATGAAGAGCAAACAATCGCCATTCTAACCTCTTTAGACAACCAGTTAGAAATAGCGCTACATGCCACCCTCAAGCAGGCAAATACGCTTTTTGACGTGGCGGAGGGAGAGATCATTACCGAACGCACACTCACCTGCTTGCGCAAAATCACGACCTTTCTGAAAGCATAGCAGCGCCTGGCTATTACAGGTGTTGACTCACATAAGCAAATGCCGTTTCAAAGGCTGATTTCTGGAAACCTTTTAAACCCGTTTCGCTAAATTCGATGTACATACGGCTGTCTTTTAATGCCGTTTTGATGTCGGTAGGCGGCATTACAATAACCTGCACCCCGTTTAGCAACTCCAGCGCAGCTTCTAATTTAAAACCAATAGCACCACCCGCAAACTTGCCCTTCATAGGGCGCTGGCGAATAACGATGGTTTCTATTTTGTAGTCCTGCACCAGCTGCGCGAAAGACTTCTGGAAATATTTAAGTTCATGGGCGGTAGCGGCTTTTTGCAAGCTCAGTTTACGGGTACGGCAATCAGGAAGCTGAATCAGGTCATTTTCCAAATTCAGTAAGGCAATGTTGGCATCATTCCCCGCCAGTTCTACACCACATACACGCATTGCAAAGCTCCACCTTTTAAAAAACAGCTTGGAGTATATAGGATTTAGCGGGGTTGCGGGTTGGTTTTTGTGGTCACCATCGCTTTACCTTAAGCTTTAGTTAGTCTGGTCACCATTTCTTTAATGCAGTTGTAATATATCTCTTTAATCATTCTAATTTCACCGCCCTTGCCTGGGTGTGCTGGCGCATCTTGCACCTGTTGCATCAAAGGAATTGCTTCCTGTTCAATTTTGCCAATAAGACGGTCCAGCTCACGTTTTGCTAACTTAGTTGGCAATTGCAATTCTTCGGCAAAAGCCAGGATGTTTGGTACGGTAAGTTGGCCAAGATATTGTGCGTCACCCATTTGTTGAGACAATTGATGGTCCATATGTTTATGTGGCGCTTCATAAATCGCGGTAGACAATAAGTCATAGTGCGGCGTCATTACCACATCCTCTTTGTTGATAAAGAATGATAGATTTTTAAGGTGAGCGTCTCCGTTACCTACCAGCGCATTAAACAGTGCCCATCGAAATATATCTATTTTGGTTCGAGCCTTCATTCGCGTGAGCTCAGCCAACTTGTTCAAACTCCCGGCATTACTGTTGGGATATTTCATATGCGGACCCAAATTCAGTAATTGGCAGCCATCCAATACATGGCGACGATGTTGGTGTGGATACTCACCTGCGCGATCAAATCGCTCTATAAGGTATACAGGCTCAGGAAGATAGCGTATATCAACTGGAGGTACTTCCAGCCCACATAAACCGGCCAACGTCATTACAAACCATTCGTTTCTAACAGTATGGTAGTAAACCTCCGGAGAAGAATGTTGAGGTTTGAGTATATGAGTAGACGGAAAGAATCCTGAAGGCTCCAGCAGCTCACCATGTCGGTAAATCACCAGCATTTTGTGCTGCGCACCAGCCACCGACATTCTTTTTCGCTCAGCACGATTAAGTGGTACCTGCGGCAGGTTAAGTATGCGCTGATTGACTTCCTCATAAGTTAACTTATGCACAGTGCCTGGCGCTACTTCCTCGCCCTCAGGCATTAATGTAATAGCGCCTGCGGATTCTGCACCAGCTTCCTTAAGCAACTGAAACGCATCTTCAACAGGCACCTTTACGTGTCTTGCCAACAATTCCCGCGCTTTTTCTTCAGGCAGTAAGTTATCAAAGAACCACTGCACGGGACGAAATGAACTGCCGTCGATCTGCTTCCCTGCTTCTAAAGTGATATGCGGAGAGAGCGGATGACGATGCTGACTTGTCAGCCAGCCGGTAGTGTATTCAAATGCCCAGATATTATTTTCATCGGTTAACTTACCTACCTGCGTTTTATCAATGTACACGTCCAGAGCGCGCTTCACAGGTTGGCCTCATCTATTATTTTAGCTAATTGCTGCTGTTGCTTGGGGGTAAGCGACGCTTCATCAACTGGTATATCAATGGTGACTTTTATACCCAACGTTGAGAGCACACGAAGGACACGACCAAGTTCAACAGTTTGTTTACCGTTTTCAAATTCACTGAGAAAAGTAATGCCATTCTCAGACATCGAGGCCGCAGCAAATTGGTCCAACCCCTGCACTTTTCTTGTTAATTGTGCAGCTTTACCTAGTTGCTTGGTGTTGTTGATTGAAAATATCACGTTTGCACCCAATAAATTTATGCGTTCGCGGTTACTTTATGATAGCAGATAGGATATTTCAATCTTATTTATGCGTTCGCGGTTAAATTGACATTCATCTGACTAAATAATCCAAAATTTATGCGATCGCGGTTATTTTACTTCTGGATAATGTATGTTCAGGTTAACTAAACGCTAACTTTGAAATATTTATTACCATTCTTCGAGCTGCTGAAAATCTTTTAGCCTGTCCCGCTGAATGGACATTGCTTCAAATACATCAGAAAAGCTTCTGTTACTGGCAGGTAGATTAGGCAGAGCAAGATTAGCCTGAATGAAAAACTCATCCGCACTATCAACCCAGCCCTGTTGCCACCAGGCTGTTATGATGTGCCGGTTCTGTTGCAGTCGGGCAGAACTGGGCAACTTATCTGATTTTTTGGTGTTTAGCAGTGTTTTGGTTGGCAGCAAGTTCCATAAGTCATTATTCGGCCAGCGGGAAAATGGCATGGCATGATCGATAGCATAGCCCTCTGCCACCAGCTTTTTCCCCGACCAGCAACAGCTGACACTTTCATTCTCAAGCAAAGTATTAACCCGGTTTCTCACTCGCGCTGTTGTTCTGCGCGGATCTTCCCAAGTTAATGCTTTAAGCAGATCAGATTGAGAAAATGGCATCGCATTACTCACCGTGTAGGTTCGCATCAATGCTGCCCATTCATTTACCAGTGAGGGTTCAATCCAAACACTGAATCTGGCCAACGAATCCCATATATTTACCGGAATATAAAAGCGTCCAAATGACTCCAGAAAGTCGGCATCAATAATTACACTGCCAGTAGGTTTAGTGGTGCGTTTACTCTCAACATGAAAAACGCCATCTTTAGTGCCGGGAAGCGTAATATAACGCACTGGCATATCCCTGATTGTAACCGTAACGTCTTTCAGGGTCTGATAAACCGCGCTGGCAATATCGTTATTGTGATACATAGCACCGATATAAAAATCGTTGGCAGCAAAAGAGCGAAGTGCTTGCCAACCGCCCTCTTTCACAAAACCCAACCCTTTCGTTTTATTGCTACTTTGCGGAATTTGAAAGTGATCGACCAAGGGCTTAAATAGCTTAATCCAGTAAAGCGAAACTAGGCCAACTGGCAACACTACGTGTTCCTTTGTGCGTTCAAGAACCGCCCCGGGATGACCTTCCGCAATTCTCAACAAGGCGCGCAACAAGCCCACTTTGTACGTAGAAGATTTACTGTCGTTTACGATGATATTTCTAAGCAGTGGAAATGCACCCGAACCATCATCCGGTAGGGCAAGTATTACCGTTTGCCAGTAAACATCATCACGCCCCAATTCGTCTGCATTGGCTTGTTCACTGAGCAGCCGAAATGAAAGGCCGAATTTACGTGCAAAACCAGACAGCTCGTCTGCCGAAACAGGATACATGGTTCGCTCATCGTGGCTAGCACCATGACGCAACGAAATAACCATTTTCCCGTTTGCCTTTAACAGGGTGCTAAGTTTACGGATACACCGCTCCCGTTCAGAAGGCGCAATATGCATCCAGACTGCACTAAGCAAGATCAGATCAAACTTGGTTTGCAGGCTGAACACCTGATTAAGCTCTGGCAGTTTGTCGTTCAGCCAATGTATTGGCTGATCAACCACATATTGCTGGGCGCGTTCACGAATGCCATCGGCCGGTTCAACCGCAACAACACTTAACCCTTTGGCAGCAAGAAAACGCGCATCGCGCCCCGAACCAGCGCCAATATCCAGCACAAATCCTTTTTCGGGAATTTCCGATAACCAATCGCGATGTACTTTTTCAAACTCTACGCTGTTATATTGATTAGTGAGTTTTTCGGCATGAGTTGAATAGTATTTGATGTTTTCGGACAAAGGGCCTGCTTCCTTGCTAGTTTGAGCAAAACAATCCGGATAAATTTCACTACATTCAACACAATAAAAACAATGAGTTTAAAATGCAAAGGACGTTTGATCGAAAACGTCAGTTTTTGTAGTGTTTATTTTCTGGCTCGACCTAGCAAGATAAAAGGAATTTATGCAACAAGTCGGAATTTACGAGCAACTGATCACTCAACTTATCGAGCAAAGATTAGACAGGGAAAGGTTTTATGTTGGAGAGCGTGTACTAGATAGCAGCGAAGCTTCTATTTGGCTATCCCGTTTTCTCACTCACATTCTCGAATATGCCATCGGCTCTATCCCTTCGGGCGATCATAGACTCCAACAACAGATCGCATTAGCTAATCAGCTGCTTCTATGGTTAAAAGAGCAACTGCAAGAAAGTGATTTTATCGACGATAATCTTCTGAATAGTCAGGGCAAAATTCTAACTGCCTTATATGAATTGGAAAACCCAGTCTCCGCAGATCTAAAAAACTATATAAAAGAAATATTTCCGCTTACAGGTCTTACTCAAAGTGAATTATTCTGCGGCAGTAATGCCGGTCTATCTCTTGAGTCTGAACTTAAACGTGAAATCTTATCTGCCGACAAGATCTATTGGTTAGTATCATTCATCAAATGGGCAGGCATACGCATATTTAGAAAAGAGCTTGAGGAATTTACCTCAAGTGGGCGCGAACTTAAGATCATCACTACTTCATATATGGGCGCAACTGACGCTAAGGCAGTTGAGTTTCTGGCAGATTTACCTAATACAGAAGTGAAACTGAGCTACAACACAGAGCGTGAACGGCTTCATGCCAAAAGCTATCTATTTATTCGCAACACCGGATACCATACAGGTTATATTGGTTCTTCTAACCTATCGCACTCAGCATTGACCAACGGATTGGAGTGGAACTTAAAAATAACGTCACAAGAAATCCCCCATATTATCGAGAAGTCATTAAGCACATTCGAGACTTACTGGGCATCAAGTGATTTCGAGTTTTTTAATGGCGATGAACAAAGCAGAGAAAAACTTAAAAGCGCTCTAACTCAACAACGTGGCGTGCAAGAAAATAACGCGGTGTATTTTTTTGATGTAAAACCTTTTCCACATCAAAGTGACATACTTGAGCAACTTACTGTTGAACGAACTCTGCACACACGCTTCCGCAATTTGGTAGTAGCAGCAACAGGAACGGGTAAAACCTTAATCTCTGCGTTTGATTTTGCAAACTTTGTAAAAGCAAAACCGGATGCAAAATTTCTGTTTGTTGCTCATCGAGAAGAGATATTGAAACAAGCCAGAACGGCATATCGCGGCGTTTTGCGAAATAACAACTTTGGTGAGTTGTGGGTAGCCGGAAATACACCTTCGAACTATCGCCAGCTATTTGCTTCGGTACAAACTCTCAATAGTAAAATCAGTGAACTCAAATTATCTTCAAATTACTACGACTATATCGTTATCGATGAAGTACACCACATCACAGCAAGCAGTTACCGAGCAATTATCGATTACTTCACCCCTACAATTCTGTTAGGGCTCACAGCAACACCAGAACGCCATGATGGGGGAGATATCCTTGCAGATTTTGGTGGCGTGATTGCTGCCGAGATTCGCTTACCAGAAGCAATTAATCGACGTCACCTCTGCCCATTCCAATATTTCGGAATTGATGACGACACAGACTTACGTAATATTCCGTGGAGTCGAGGGCGTTACGACATCGCACAATTAACTAACGTTTATACAAATAACCAATCACGCATTGATAAAATATTACTTAGCCTGCAAGAAATCATTACAGATATCAGCAAAATGAAGGCTCTAGCCTTCTGCGTAAGTAAAGAACATGCAAAGTACATGAGTAGCCAATTACTTTTGAAAGGCATTTGTGCTGACGTTTTAACTAGTGAAAACAGTCATGAGCGCCAGCAAAAGCAACAAGCCTTGCGTGCAGGCTCGATAAACATTTTATGTGTAGTGGATATTTTTAACGAAGGTGTAGATATACCGGAAGTTGATACACTACTATTTCTGCGGCCGACCGAAAGCTTAACTATATTTTTGCAGCAGCTTGGACGCGGCTTGCGTTTAGCTGATGGTAAAGAATGCTGCACTGTTATAGATTTTGTTGGTAATTCTAGACCTGAATATGACTTTGCCAATAAATTCAGAGCCCTTGTAGGCAAGAGCAATCGAGCGATAAGTGAAGAGATAAAAGAAGGCTTTCCCCATGTACCTTTAGGTTGCCGCATAGAACTAACTAAGCGAACTCAAGAAATGGTACTGAGTAACATTCGCCAGGCAAGTCTTACACAACGACGATTAATAGCTATGATCAGGCAGTTTCCTGAACATACAACGCTACCCTTAACTTTGACAAATTTCCTAACCCAACACCCGGAATTGGATTTAAATGAACTATACAAGCGGGGATGCTGGACAGACTTAGTACTTCAATCACGCGAAAATAGTGACACAGTCGCTTCAAAAAAAAACGACTATAAAATACTTAGAAAAGCAATACATAACCGGCTTCTCACTTGTGACGACTATACCTATCTGAGTTTTATAAAAGAGTTGTGCCAGAACCGATTTACACTAGAGAATAACGCCAATCGTTATGCATTGATGTGCCACTACGATTTTTGGCAAAAGCCCGGACCAGATTGCGGTTTTAAGTCATTAGAACAGAGCCTTTCTCAGCTAGAGCAAATTGGTATTAATACAGAATTAGCGGACGTAATCAGTTGGCAGATGCAGCGCATAAAACATCAACAGCAAATTATGGAAAATTTGCCAGACGTTCCGATAAAACTTCACGCTCGATACAGTAGAGAACAGATTTTAGTTGCCTTTGGTGCAACGACATTTGAACGCCAGCCACCAGCACGCGAAGGTGTTTTTGTTATTCAACCCGACAATATAGAGCTGATGTTTGTCACGCTGAATAAAAACGAAAAGCAATTTTCTCCAACCACCATGTACCACGATTACGCAATCAGCGAGCACCTATTTCACTGGCAGTCGCAAAATAATGCAAGACCAGATCGAGGTAAAGGTAAGGAATACATTCATCATAAGAAAATTGGCAAGCGGCTATTTCTATTCGTTAGGGAGCAAACAAAAGACGAGCATGGCCGCACAATGGGTTTCGTAAACTTCGGAGAAGTTGACTATGTTTCGCACACAGGCTCACAGCCAATGAATATTAATTGGAAACTAAGAACATCTATGCCTAACTTTATGTGGCAACATGCCGCAAAACTAGCTGTAGGTTAATCAAAAAAACAATATCTTCGCAGACAAGAATCCAACCCATTACTCAAAGACAAAAAATAAAATAACGCTATCCAAATAAAATTCCCCAACCCCTGTCCGGATTTCCTGTGTTGTTACGATTTATCACTACAACATACTCACAGGGATACTAAATGAAACACTCTCAACGCCTTATACCTGTTGCGTTTGCAATGGGTTTGTTTACTCAGTGCGGTAACGTGAATGCCGCGCTGATATCCGGGGATTTTTCCGGCTTTGTATACAACAGCTTTTCCAACGATATTTCGCTGGGTCAGCGCTTTGCGAATGGCAAGCGCGTGTTTGGCACCTTTACCATTAATACGGCTGCGGCCCAGGTGGTAGACCGCGACTTAAATGCCAATTCTGCGCGCTACGAAGACGTCGATTTGAATGACAACTGGGTTGATATTCAATGGCAGTTGCAAGACTTCGATATTGAAGGATTACTCACGGGTACCGCCAGCTACGACGCGCTGTCTTATACCACTTCTCAAGCCAAAGATTATGTAAGCGTACACGACTACAACCTCATTCCTTCGCCGACGGGTAATACGTCGATTTCGAAATCGTTTTTTGTTGAAGAATACGAAGCGGCCATTTTGAATGGTGTAGACGTAGCCCAGTCGTTCAGCTGGAGCGATCCTGCCTACGGCTGTGGCGATCAGCCAAATACTTTTGTGCGCTGCGCATTTTTTAACTTTACCCAGCGCGGCGGCAACCTAACCTACACCTACGTGGATGCCTGGTTAGACACGGTTAACTTTTATGGCGAACAGCCAAATACCACCACAAACGCCTCCTCTCCTACCGGCTTAATGCTGTTTATGCTGGGTTTGGTGGGTATTGCGTGTCGTCGTAAATTGGCCAGAGGATAACCCCATGAAACACTCTACCCTTTTATTGAGCCTGTTAGCTGGCAGTGTGTCGGCTCCTGTATTGGCCGACATTCAGGCAACGTACCGTTCGTCTGGCGCACAGGTTGAAATAGTGGTTAGCAACAACCAGCACATTCGCATGAACATGTCGCAGGGCCAGTTTTTATTGAAACAAGGCGACGATATTTACAGCGTAAGTGGCAGCGATGCGCAAGGCTACACCGCGATCTCGTTAAACGACATAGCCGCTGTATCGTTTGGCTCGCAAGACAACACATCAACCGGCGAGGATCCGGAATTCAGTTTGGTAAATACCGGAAAAACCGAAACCGTGGCCGGCTTTGAAGGCAACGTGTTTGTTTTAACGTACCGTCAGGACGGAAAAAAAATGCGTTCGGAATTAGTGCTGAGTAAGGATCCGCAACTGGCGCAGGTGCGCAGTGCGTTAATGAGCATGACATCCACCTGGGCAAAAATGGCAGGCGCGAATATGTCGGCGGCAGACAGCTTCGCTCAAACCAGCTCCGAACTAAATCAATACGGCGGGCTGTTGAGGCAAGACAACAGCATGGTTCTGCTGTCGCTCTCGCAGCAAGACATGCCCGATGATTATTACGCACTGCCACCCAACACCCGCATACAGGATCTCTCCATTGCATCAGCCATGTTGGACTGTAACGCCGAGGGCGCTGAATACAACCCACTTTGTTTAATGCAAGACGCTGGCGAAGAAGCGGTTGAAGAGACCAAACAAGAAGCGCGGCAACAGGCTAAAGATAAAGTGAAAGACAAGATTAAAGGCTTTCTGAAGGATATTTTTTAAGGATTGGTTATGCGTAAAACAATTGCATTAGCCCTGCTAACACTGCTTATTGGCTGTAACGAGGTAGTAGGTGTGCCGCTAGAGGCCGATGCTGCATGTAATTTAGTTGAAAAAGACAATCTGCAACCCATTCTGGCAACGCCAGTGGCGTTTGAGGTTACCCAAGTTGATAACTTTGAACGCCGAAAAAGCGGGTTAGGTTCGCGCTGCAAAGTGCTGTTTGTTGATCTGCCCGCACCCAAAACCTTTGCGGAGCAGTTTAAACAACCGTCGATCGTTTTAAGCCTGTATAACCCAGACAGTTATGCGGCCGGAAACAAGCTGCGGGAAGAAAAAGGCAATGGCACAAGCCTGGACTTCAACCAACACTGGGACAGGATCAGCGGCAACCAAGCGGTTGAAGAGATGGGCCGTGGCCAGGGATTTGTTCGCGAGACAGCGGTAGGCTCACTCAAAGAAATTCAGGGTATATTGCGGGTTGGCGATCTGCTGGTAGTGGTGTCTGCCGCCAACCTCTCGCCCGACACCGTTAAGCAGGTGCTAAATCACATTAGCGAGCAGGGCAAGTTCTAAACTACGTGGTGGTCTGCATGACTACCCACATGAGAATCTGCATAACTATCTGCAGTGTGATCTGCGTTGTGATCTGCCCGCTCAGGGCAGATCCACACTTATCCGCGCCAGCTCCGTTTGATTGCCATAGTAGTCACTGATATACAGCACATCGTACTGGCCCGGTGCCGGGGCAGTTAACGTAAGCGTGGTACCCGCAGGAAAATCACCGTCGAGTGCCCCGCCCCAGCTATCCTGATTACCTTTAGCCACCAGCACGATTTTATCTCCCTCGGCACCCGGCCCCTGCCATTCAATGTGCAAGGTTTGGCCCTGTATCGAGGCTACGTTTAGCTGGGTTTGCAATGGCTGAATTGTGAGTGGCTGGCGGATCAGTTCTTCTGCATTGGCATGCCAGTTCGACACCAGAATAACATCGTACTCACCGCTTTGGTTACTTAAGCGCAGTTTACCTGTGCCGTTAGCAAAACTGGCGCGAGAACTTGCACTTAGCCTGTTTTGCCCACGTTCCACCAGCACCAGGCTTAATTCGGCGTCGGATTGAATATCGCTTTGTACCGTGAGTTCGCTACCGGCCATTGGGGCAGATTGCCAGTGTAATGTGGCAGTGAGTGGCACCACATTAAGCGTGTGTGTAGCAATACTTTCGCGCCGGTTATAACTATCGAACACATAATGCGCCTGATACTGACCCGGCTGGGCCGGGGCGAGTAATTCAGCCTCGCTACGCCCATAGGTTTTGGCTTCAGCAACCCCATTGCCCGGCGAAGGCGCAACGCCTAACGGCACTAATACCACTTTGTCTTCGATTTGTGCTTGCCCCTGCCAACTTAAGGTAAACCGATGGGTCGCAACAACTTGCTCTACGCCATTCAATACAATTTGCGGCGCCGGGGCTGGTTCTTGCGGCTGTTGAGCCTGTTCTAACGCATCGAGCAGTGCCTGCTCGTTGCCAGCATCAAAATAGCGCCCGCCGCTGCTGGTAGCCAGGCAGCTCAGCTGGGATTTGTCGCGCTCGTTGGTTATGTCGAATCCCACCACGTGGGCAGTAAAGGTAATGCCTTTGGCTTGTAATTCAGCAGCCAGCGCACAGGGGTCGCGGTCGCAACTTTCAATGCCATCGGTAAGTAGGATGATGGTACCGCCAGTGGCTTGCATGGCGGTAGCTGCCTGCTCTACCGCTGCAGTGAGCGGGGTTCTGCCTTTGGGAGACAGCGCCAGAATACTGCGTTTAAGCGCGGCCGGATCGGCGTTATCTGGCGTGGCGATTTGCTCTATGTCATCGCAAGACGATTTGGAACGATGGCCGTACGCCCACACCGACAGCGGCCGATGGGCTGGCCAGTCTTGCAAAAGCTGTTGCAATGCCGTTTTGGCGGTAGCGATTTTAGCTACGCCATTTACCTGCCCCCACATCGAATTAGACGCATCCACAATAATCGCGGCAGGTACATTGGCTGCTACATTGGCTGGTACATCAGCAGGCGGTGTATTACTGGCAAACGCCAGCGGCATAAACATCATTGAAAACAAATAAGTATATTTCATTGGGCTAATCCTTTAGTGCGACTGGCTACAGCCAGCCGGGTAAATATAGTTGGCTAGTCGCATGCCTGTATACTTCTCATACAAGCCTACGCGCACAAATGGGCTACTGAATACTGCCGGTGCCTGGTAGCGCCAGTCGGGCCCCAGTTGCCTTGTTTCATCTACTTTTATCACCAGCATCTCGCGCAGCGGGCTATGGGTGGGCGGCAAGTGAAAATTAATTACCTGGCCCGGCGCTATGCAGGTTAGCTCCGGCAGCAAGGGAATGCTGTGATCGGGCAACGCATTAGTGCTTTGTGATGAATCGGCGCCGTCGGCATTTTCTTCGTTATCGGCGTAGTCATAGGGGTTGTCCGTCTCTTCGGTATCCATTTGCCCTGATTCATCCTCAGGGGGTTGTGCGCCGTCGTCTTCCTCCGGGTAGGTATACGCGTCATCATCGTCTTGCACGTTAGGCCCCCGCTTGCGCTTTGCATCTTCCCATTCCGGATCGGTATTGCAGCTCTCGCCACCAAACAAGGCTCCTAATTGCGCAAATTGCGCCAGCGTTTGTTCAGAGGTATCCCCCGCAGACATCGCCAGTGCCTGAGCAATGCCCAAATCCTGCATGTTGAACTGCGCCACTTTTGCGCGAAAATGAAAACTAAATGGCGTGGCAGGCAGAACAGACTGTTTACCCGTGAGCCGGTGTCCTTCAATGGCTTGCCCCGAGATCACGCCTTGCACAAAGCCGCCGTCGGTGGCGGTAATGGTATAACTGGCAGGAGGCGGTGCAACCGGGTCGCCTTCGCGCGGCTCATCCGGATCGCAAAGATTATCGCGGTTTTCGTCGTTGCAGCCGTTGGTGAACAGGTTATACGCCCCCACCGTTGCATTCAGTACGCCCAGCAGTGAGCCCAGTTGCGGTGCCTGCCCCGACGCCACCACAATGGTTGAATCGTCATTACCCGCATGCAACATATGGCTGGGCTGGTTGTTAGTGTCGTTGTAGCGGGTAACATACACATTGTTGCCTTCCCACTGCTGCCCATAGGCGTTTAAGCGCCATTCGCACCCGCAAGACAAACGCATGTCACGGGTAAGTACCATGCCTTTGGGTGAGCGGGCTTCAATACGTACCTGTTCGCCTTTTTTAGCGTTGGCGGGTGCCTCATACAGGCCGCTCTGACTAATTTGCCCTGGCCCCTGCGCCACCCGCCAGCTTATACCCGGCATGCTCTTACCGCCGGTTATCGGCACTGAGAACGTTACGCTGCTATCAGGTTCTATACAGCCGGTGCCGGGCACTATGGCAGTGGGGTCGATGCGCGCTTTTGCCGATATTTCAGGCCGGCTTTTTAATGAAGCCGTTACGTGCACCGGAAACAACTGCATGTTACTTTGGGTGGTTACATCCAGAGTGTATGCCCACTGCGGATACCCGTTTATGGTAAGGCGTTCGGGTTTACTGGAAAGCCTAAACTGATGCCCAGCCGGTAAAGTATCTACATTCACTGCAAACTGAGGCGGCAGCGCCTGCTCTTCACCACCCCAGGCAATAAATAACCGCACCGATTCACCGGGCATCACAATGGGATTGGCCGGGCTAATGTAAAGCCCCTGACTTTCTCTTACCCGCACTTCGTATTCTGCCGTGGCGTTGGTGTTACCAAACTTGCCTGAACGGGTGTACGCATTTAACAGCACCCGTCCTGCCGCCGACGCCTGATACACCATAAGTCCGTCTTCCGGAAAATCCACCGTAACCACGCCGGTTTTAGACAGTTTCAAATCCACATAGCCGCGCTGATAAATATTCACCGGCGGATAAGTAAATGGCGCAATCACACCATTGCCCGGTAGTTTTTCAATGATCTTACCCAGTATTGTCCACTTTGACGTATCGAGTACCCCTTCCAGCATGCCGTCGTTCAGGTGGGCTTTTTGTAAGGTACGCTGAAACTGTTGTTCAGCCGCGCCAGTGAGTGGTCGCCCCAGAATTTCGTGATTTGCGGTTCGCCGGGCGTGTGATCCAGTGCGCGCGCCAGCCACCTTATTCACTGGCAACACCTGCAATACAAAGTCCAGTGCAATCTTGCTCATATCCAGCCCTTTGGCCTTGGGCGTTACCCAAATCGCATTCACTACACCGCTGTCGGGTTTAGACTGAACGTAAATAAGGTTGTTCGACGCGTCTATTTTCATGTCGATCATGGCGTTGGGGTACAGGCCGTCGCGCAGTTTGTCTAACATGGTCCATAGGAACAATCCCTCGCCTACCCGACTGTAAAAAGAGGCCAGCGCCTTGGCACCATGCGCCGTGGCAAGCGCACTGCCTGCAGTAAGTAATGAGCCCGCCGCGTCGCGATATATCTGCACATCGGGCAATAAGCCGGTTTCAGAGTGAAACTGCGCATACATGGCTTCCGACAACGACCTGGCATCCTTAAATACGGCAATATTAAGTGACGGCGCTGGGGCATTTGTAGTGGCATTCACCTGCACCTGAAGCGCGGTATCGTGTAGCTCGGGCTCGTATAACAATGGGGTTAATTCTGTGTGGGGATACAATTGGCGAAGCCCCGCATCGGGCAGCCGCCACAATTGCGACTGCGGCGGCATAGGTTCGGTGTTATCCGGCGCTCGCAATGCCTCAGCCCTTAAATCAAGGTCGTTGTACATGGTTTCCAATATGCCAGTGGCAAATAACAAGCCTTCCATGAGTGCCAGCGATTCACTTAATTCGGGATCGGCACGCAACTGCGCCAGCGCATTGGCAAAACCGTTTGGATCGTCATTGTCGTACAGCGATGCCGAAAATGCCGCCAGCACCTGCCATGCCGGCACGTCGCTGTCGGTTTGGGTACTCAGACTTTCGTAATCCTGCCCCAATGGCACGCTTTCGTTATCTACGCCTTGCCGCAGCAACGCTAACATGGCATCAAACGCACCATCAGCCCGCTGCAACGGTGCAATGTTAACGGTAACCGCCGGGCAGGCAGTCTCACCGTTGGTTAACACAATTTGCGCCTGCCCGCCCTGCCACGGCAACGCTGGGTGCCATAACAGGTTAAAATGCAGCTTACTGGCATCGCCTTCAACAGGTATCAGGTAGCCGTCATGCTGGCCGGTTTTTACCCAGGCAAATAAGCCCGATGGATCCGCTACAGGTACATCAGGCGAGCTTACTACCTCACCGGGATTCAGGGTTGCCCCCTGGTTACCGGTATAGATCACCGGGCAACAGGTATCGGCAAGTACCGGCCCCTGCCAGAGCAGCAGCAAAACCATTAATTTCAGAACGCGCATAACAAACAATCACTCACACTGGGTATTGGGGTTTACCTGATTAATCGCAAAACGCGCTTAAAAGCGGACAAGGGCTAGTGATTTTTTGAAAGATTATTGGAAGATTAAGTAGTGGTTATTGTTACAAGCGCGCAGTACATCGTGTGTTTTAAAAACAAATTTCGGACCGCGCGGCAAAGTGCGTATTTTACTTTTCATCACGAGATGACAAAGCAGCAGGCCAGTTTCTAGCGTTACTGCTCGCTTAGCGTTACGCACAACCAGCTTCTGGCTTTTTGCCAGTCGCGCCGCACGGTGCGTTCATTTATGCCCAGCAAGCTGGCGGTTTCCTGCTCGGTTAAGCCAGCAAAGAACAAACATTCTACTACCCGGGCAAGCCGCTCGTTTTCCTTTTCCAGCGCAACAATGGCCTGGTCAAGCTCAAGCAACCAGTCTCCGGGTGGGGTTTGCCCATCTAAAATTGTGACCCAGCTTTGCAAGTCCAGCGCGTTGCGTTTACTGGACGTTTGCGAACGAATGTAGTCGATAAGGGCAAATCGCATTGCCTTGCTGGCGGTGCGCAAAAAGTGGTTTGCGTCTTGCCAGTTGTGTACATCGCGAAGCCGTAAAAACGATTCATGTACCAGCACCGTAGTACACAATGTTTCGCTGCCAGTGCCAATGATCCATCGCTGTGTGCTGGCTACCTTTTTTAATTGCTCGTAAAGACTGGCAGTTAACTGCTCAACCGCAGCAGTATCGGTTTGATAGTTAAGATTACTTACACTCAAGGCTTTACTCCTCACCTCCATGAGAAGCTCAGTATTTCATGCTTTTGATGCGAGTACAAAATGTGTTGGCGGATCCGTTGCGGATTATGTGAGCGTGTAATTTAAGCGCAGTCTGAGTAGGCAGAAGTGAGCGGCATTGCTGAATGAATTTATGCGTTCGCAGTTAAATTGACATACAACTGGCTTAATAATCCAAAATATATGCGTTCGCGGTTATTTTCACTTCTGGTGCATTGGCGAAATTCCGTTGACTTGCATTGCCATCACTCACAAAAGGAATAGCGCACCCGATAGGATTACTCGGCGCGTCCTGCGCCTCGCCCTTCGGGCCGCGCTAAAGCGCGTTCAAAATTGCTCCCTGCAATTTTGTCGAACTGAGGTTCTCATCCACGGAATACAGCAGATACAAAAAAACCAGCACGAGGCTGGTTCTTTTGTATCTGGCGCACCCGATAGGATTCGAACCTATGACCTTTGCCTCCGGAGGGCAACGCTCTATCCAGCTGAGCTACGGGTGCGTACTTTATGAACTTGTTTCTGACCCGTCCCTGGTGGGTCATTCCAGCCGCAACGTCCTGTTGCGGCGTTGCGTGCCTTTCGGCGTGACGTTAAGTCACCCCGAATCGCCTGAGGCGAACGGTACTCACCCAGCTGAGTTACGGGTGCGTATTGAGTGGCGCATTATAAGAGGTCGGCTGCAAGATTTACAGTAAAAATTCAAATGGGGTGTTGGGTTGGTTGGTTTTTGGTCAATGCACACAGGTTTTGCTTATTCCATTTGAATACCCTAGGCTGGTTAACTCGTTCAATACTCGGGCATTTTATGCGTAAACTACTGTGTTTTGTCTCACCGTTTTTGGCCTGTTTTGTGGCAGGAATTAACGTGTGTACCGCCGATGAGCAAAGTGATCTGGCGTTTTATGAAGATGTGTTTAGTGCGGCTCCTTACGAACCGGCGGATACGTCGCATTATTTACCCTCGTGTGCGCGGGCGCTGGATTCTGCTGACTATAAAACGGTTGCTGAGTCTGGAATGGGTGCGGGTTGGCACAATCGTGTTGCCCATGACTGGGCCTTTTTTAACGTACCGGCTTCGCAAAGTAAGATTACGGTTATCGACTACGCGCAAACCCCTTCAGGCCTGGGGTATCGCTACTTAGCCAATGCCAATACACAGAGTGCGGTGTATGAGCCCTGGAGCTCGTCTAAGGTAATGGCCATTGTGGGGGCGCTCAGCAAATTTGAACCGGGTGTTGCGGCAGATACCTTGGTAGGTAATACGCGATTGGCCGATTTGGTAACGAGTGTACACAGCTATGCCGAAGCGGGCGTGGCCGATGGCAATTCTAATGCCATTGCAACGTACTTTGCTAATGTGGCGGGGCGCGATTATTTAACGCAGTTGTTTCACGCTGACTGGATTCATACACCTAATGCCAACGTGCGTTTTCGTGGGGCTTATGGGCCATTGGCGTTTATACCTGAATCTGAGTTATGGACTTCCGCGTCGCTGAGCTATTCCCACCCCGTTGCACACTATGCGGAAGGGCCAGACGATCCGGGTTATCAAACCTATCGCTGCGACGATTGCGGACTAACCGGTAACAAGCCAATGTCTACGCTGGCCGAAGCGGAGTTTTTAAAGCGCCTGATGTCGGGCGAACGCGAACCACTTACACAATTACCCGGGTTTGATAACAGCGACCTCACCATGCTGCTTTATGCACCGGGCCATAGCAGTGCGGCTGGCAACGTGGGCGGTATGATGTCGGGGATTGGGCTGATGCTGGCTCGATCGATTGCTGCTACCCTGGCGCCAGGTGATAAACGCGAACCTAACGTGGTGCTGGATGAACTCACTGCGGGTAAATGGCGTATATTCCAAAAAATCGGCGCAGGCCCCAGTGAAACCCGGCAACAGGGTGAAACAGTACTGCTTGCGCATGTATGTTTGCCCAAAGTTCAGGGCGGCCGGGAATTTACGTTAGCCGTGCAGTCAGAAGTGCCAGGCATTAACGATGCTGCGGTTGGCAGGGCCGCTATGGCGATGCAAGCCACATTGGATCAAAGCATGGCACAATTGCTTGCACACTAATCTGCTGTGTTTTTACATTGAACGGGCCTGAATATTGGCAGGTTCGGTGATCTAAATGCCTGTGAGGCGGCTAAAAAATACAGTTTTCTAGCTATTTTGTTGTAGTTTGGCTAATCAATTAGTCTCAAACAGTTGTCGCCGCACAATTAACCATTATAATCATGCGGATTAATGTTTTTAAGACCGTATTGCCTGGAGACGAAAGTGAAATTAAAAACTTTGTTAGCTATGGGCGCTGCTTTTTTTGCAGTTTTCGCAGTAAATGCACAACAAATGTCTAACGACGCAATTAAAGAGCGTATTAAGCCAGTGGGCGCTGTTCACATTGCTGGCGCGGCTGCCGCTGCTCCTGCCGGTGCTATGTCTGGTGAAGATGTTTACAACAAAGCGTGCGTAGCGTGTCATGGCTCTGGTGTGCTGGGTGCACCTCGCTTACACAACGCAGCAGACTGGAAACCGCGTCTTGATCAAGGTTTCGACACCGTATTGTCTCACGCCATTAATGGCTTCAATGCAATGCCTCCTCGCGGTACCTGTGGCGCGTGTAGCGATGATGATATCAAAGCTGCCATCGAGTACATGATCGAAGGCGTATAAGCTGATTTAGCCAGCCTGAGCCAATTCTGCGTTCAGGTAAACGCTTCTCACTGCTGGAAAAATTTGCCTTATTTTTAGAATTCTGGCGCTTGAATAAGCGCTAGAATTTTTGTTGCGAATAAGGTACGTTAATCGTTTATCGTGTGCAGGAGCGCTGGCAGCAAATTTCATGTCATCCGATTCGTCAAAATATGAGTTGTCTGAAGAGGAGTTAAGGGAGCTTATTCCTCAACTTCAACAACTTACCGACAAATATAAACGTGCCGAACGCGTTCAAAAGGCACTGTTTAATATTTCTGAATTAGCCAGTTCGGTGAGCAATTTGTCTCATCTGTATACGGCTATTCACGAAATTATCGGCGACTTTATGGAAGCCGAGAATTTCTTCGTTGCGTTTTGCGACGCCGACAGTGAATACGTGAACATGGCGTATTTTGTTGACGAATTCGACGAGCAGGTAATTAAGCAACTCCCCGCAGAAAAGCTCAAGCACGGCTTCACTGGTTACATACTCAATACCGGCAACCACATCTTTTATCGCAACGAAGACAAAGAAGAATTCAAACGACAGGTTCAGGTTGAGGAAATTGGCAGCCCGCCACATGAATTACTGGGTGTTCCCCTAAAACGTGGTAACCAGGTAATTGGTGCCATGGTGGTACAAACCTACGATCCCAATGTTGCCTACACCCACGAAGATTTAGAAGTATTGCTGTTCGTATCTCAGCACATTGTTACCACGGTAGACCGGGTTAAAAACCGCGAGTTAACCGAGCGCACCATTCGTGAACGCACACGCCAGTTACGCCAAATTAACGACGATTTACAAGAAGAAATTCTGGAGCGCCAAAAGGTAGAGTCGTTACAACAGGCACTGTTTGAAATATCGGAATTGTCGGCCACCGCCGGCAAGGATATGGATTCGTTTTACGAGGCACTGCACGATATTCTGGCCCGCCTGATCAGTGCACCAAACTGTTACATTGCCACGCTGGATGAAACCCGCGAGTACCTGGATTTTCCGTATTTTAGCGATACCCAGGCGTTAATGCCGGGTCGCCGGGCATTGGGCCTTGGCCTTACCGAATTCGTTATTCGCAAGGGGCAGGCGGAATTAATTGACCCATCGCGTATTTTATCGCTCACCGAATCGGGTGAAATTGATGTATCGGTAGCCCAGGAAATTTTGCAACAAGCGAACTCCTGGCTGGGTTCACCACTGATTATCGACGGCGAAGTTTACGGTGTGATTGCCGTGCAAACCTACGGTAAGTCGGCCAAGTACACGCCGCGCGATCTGGAATTACTGCGCTTTGTATCGCACCACATTGCGGTAGCATTGGAGCGCAAATTCAGGGCAGATGCGATTCAGGCATACAACGAGCAGCTGGAAGAGCGCGTTGAAGCCCGCACGCAGGAGCTAAACGAAGCCAACGAAGTGTTGCGCCAGCAAATTGAAGAACGTAAAGAAATTGAGCGCAAGCTGATCCACGACGCCCATCACGATGCACTTACCGACTTGCCCAACCGCGCTATGTTCACCAGCCGCCTTGAACTGGCCATTGCCAACAAGCAGCGCCATCCGGAAAACATGTTTGCGGTGCTGTTTATCGATCTGGACCGCTTTAAAATCATTAACGATACACTGGGTCACCATGCCGGCGACGAATTCTTAATTGAAGTGTCCAAACGCATCACCCACTGTATTCGCGGTCACGATTTACTGGCCCGTTTAGGCGGCGATGAATTTGTGTTGTTGCTGGACGCTTTTGCCGATTCCAATGATGTGCAGGAAGTGTCTGCTCGCATTATCCAGTCTATTTCTGAGCCGTTTATTTTAGACGGCAAAGAAATGTATTCGGGTGCGAGTATTGGCATTGCGCATCTTGAAAACTACTACCGTAGCGCCGACGAAGTGATCCGCGACGCCGACGCAGCCATGTATCAGGCCAAATCTCTGGGCCGTGGCCGTTATGTGATGTTCGATAAGAGTATGCGCGAGCGCTTACTGGAAGAACTGGAGCTGGAGAACGAATTTCGCCGTTCGCTGCGCGACTCAGAATTTGAGTGCTATATACAGCCCATTGTTGATCTTCGTAATCAGCAACCGCTTTACCACGAAATTTATGTTCGCTGGGTACACCCCACCATTGGTAAAGTGGCGCGCGAGCAATTCCGCCAGGTTGCCGAGCACAGTGGTTTGATCCTCGATTTGGATATGTATCAGCTTCGCACTGCATGTCAGCTGTTAGCATCGTGGCCGAAAACCGCCCACGCCGGACGCGAGCCGCGTATTGGCGTTAACGTGTCTATTAACCACTTGTTGCAAGCTTCGCTGGTTAACAAGATCCTGACCATTATTAGTGAGTCTGGCGTGAAGCCGTCGCAGTTGGTATTTGAGTTTGACGAAAACGATTTGAACCGCCGTTCACAGTACATATTGCCAGCCATTAAAAAGCTCAAACGCGCCGGTGTAACACTGGTACTGGATAACTTTGGTAGTGGACTGGCGTCACTGAGCTATTTGTTCTCGTACCCCTTCGATTTTATCAAGATAGACCACCGGTTTATTAAGTCGCTGCCACGCTCACTGCGCAACGTAAAACTGATCCAGTCGGTTATGTTAATTTCGGGCCATTTGAAGTTTGATGTGATCGCAGAAGGGATAGATTCCATCTCACAACTGGACGCCCTCAAAGAAATAGAATGTGTGTACGGACAAGGACGATTCCTAGAGCCACCGCAATTGCTGCCCAGCATGCAGGTAAATACCGAGAGCCACAGCGCAGAAGCCAAATAGGTCATCCCAACCAGGCTAAACTGCGCACAAGCTAACTTTTCGACTGCCCTAACATACTGCGTAAATTGGCAATACTCGCCTGCCCTTTTTGCTGGCGCTCTTCGGCTGTTACGGTTTTCTTTTTATCTTCCCATTGCAGATCGTCGGGTGGCAGCTCATACAGGAAACGGCTCGGCTCGGGTTGAATCAGCTCACCGAACTGGCGGCGTTCTTTCGACAACGTAAAAATGAGTTCGCGTTGCGCCCGGGTAATACCCACATAGGCTAACCGGCGCTCTTCTTCTACGTTGTCTTCGTCAATGCTGCTTTGATGCGGCAGCAATCCCTCTTCCATACCAACCAGGAACACAATCGGGAATTCCAAACCTTTAGAGGCGTGTAAGGTCATCAGCTGAACCTGATCGGCTTCGCCGTCTTCTTCACCACGCTCCATCATGTCACGCAGGATCAGGCGGTTTACCACCTCCTGCAACGTCATGGGCGCATCAAGTTCATTGCCTTCCAGCATGTCGGTTACCCAGCCAAATAACGTACTCACGTTGGCCATGGCCATTTCTGCCGCCTTAGGGCTTGGGCTATGTTCGTACAACCATTCTTCATAACTCATTGCGCGGATCATGCCGCGCAGTGTGGCGGCGGTATCTCCGCGAACAGCTTCATCCGACAGCGTAACAATCCAGCGCGCAAAGTTGTGTACCGCCAGATAGCCCTTGCCGCTTAATACGCTGTTTAAACTGTCGTGACAGGCCGCTTCGAACATCGACACACCCAGGTGGTTGGCAAAGTTACCCAGTTTTTCCAGGGTTGCCCTGCCTACGCCCCGGCTTGGGGTGTTAATAATACGCAATAACGCGTTGTCGTCGTCCTGATTCACCAGCAGGCGAAGGTAAGACATGATGTCTTTAATTTCGGTGCGTCCAAAGAACGACATCCCACCGCTGATTTTGTAGGGAATACGGTTACTCATCAGCAACTTTTCAAACAACCGGCTTTGGTGGTTACCCCGATACAAGATGGCGTAATCTTTGAACTGCGTGCGATTGGTAAACTTATGCGCCAGCAGTTCTGCCACCACCCGCTCAGCTTCGTGCTCTTCGTTTTTTGCCACCAGTACGCGCAGGTGATCACCGTAGCCCAATGCTGAAAACAGGGTTTTGTCGAAGATATGCGGGTTATTTTGGATCAGGATATTCGCGCAGTGCAGAATGCGACCGGAGGAGCGGTAGTTTTGCTCGAGCTTGATTACCTTCAGGCGCGGGAAATCTTCCTGCAACAGGTTCAGGTTTTGTGGTCTGGCGCCCCGCCAGGAGTAGATAGACTGGTCATCGTCGCCCACCACGGTAAACCTTGCGCGCTCACCCACCAGCAGTTTTACCAGTTCATACTGACTGGTGTTGGTGTCCTGGTACTCATCCACCAGCAAATAGCGAATGCGCGACTGCCATTTGGTACGTGCCGCTTCGTTGGCTTTCAGCAACAACGTGGGCAGCATAATAAGGTCGTCGAAATCTAAGGCGTTGTACGCTTTTAAGTGATTCTGGTATTCCTGATAGTAACCAGCGAATTCTTTTTCACCCTGACTGGTCGCCTTATTTAGCAGCACATCAGGCGTGAGCAGGTCGTTTTTCCAGTTTGAAATGCACGACTGCAAGAGTTTCAGCTGATCTTTATCGCCGTCTATGGAATGTGCGGTCAGGTCGTTCAGCAGTGCCATGGTGTCTTTATCGTCGAACAACGAGAAACCCGATTTTAACCCCAGCGCTTTTACTTCTGATTTGATAATGTTTAAGCCCAAAGTGTGAAAGGTAGACACCTTCAGACCTTTGGCCTCAGGTTTACCCAGCGTTTGTGCCACACGCTCTTTCATTTCCCGCGCCGCTTTATTGGTAAACGTTACCGCCGCAATGTAGCGCGCTGGCATGTCGCAATTGCGTACCAGGTGGGCAATTTTATTGGTGATCACCCGGGTTTTACCACTGCCCGCTCCGGCCAGCACCAAACAGGGGCCGGACACATAAGTAACAGCAGTTTCTTGGGCGGGATTTAATTTCATGTACGCAAATAGCTCGTAAAAGGCTCGGTGAATTTAGTTTCAGACTCAGATGCGCATAGCGAACACGCAGGAGCGGTATTGTAATCGACCCCGCGCAATAATCCGAGTGTTGATTGTATTGCATCGCTGGGTAATCACTTTAGAATAGAGCATCACGTAAAACGCAATATCAGGACACCCACATGTTAGATCCAAAGAAACTGGAAGAGATTGCCCGTCAGATTGCCGATTCTGTTCCGCCCGGCGTAAAACACATGGCTGAAGAAGCAGAAGGAAAAATTAAGCAGGTGTTGCAGGCACAACTGTCCAAACTGGATTTGGTTACACGTGAGGAGTTCGACATTCAAACTCAGGTGTTAATTCGCACCCGCGAAAAGCTGGAAGCCATGGAAAGCCGCATCGCTGCCCTTGAAGCCCAGCAAGCCGGTAAATAGCCAGCTACAGCGCGAACGCGTAGTCGGCTGCTAATCCTATGGCAATCACCATTCCCACATAGTGGTTGTCGAGGAACGCTTTAAAGCAAGCGTCTCTGTCGCGAAAACGTATGCTGTAATGTTGGTGAATAAACAGCATAGCAGCCGCAAGCAATCCCACGTAAGCAAGCAAGCCCCGCCCGGTTAGTTCAAACACAACTGCCAGCATAGCCAGCACAATGATATCTAACGTGCCGACAATCAGTTTGTCGAACCGGCCAAACAAAATGGCACTTGATTTAATGCCAATGATCACGTCGTCGTCGCGGTCGACCATCGCGTACAAGGTATCGTAAGCAATCGTCCACAGCAGATTAGCGATGAATAGCAGCCAACCCCAGGCGGGAATATCGCCGTACACCGCCATAATGGCCATGGGAATCGACCAGCCATAAGCCGCACCTAACACAGCTTGAGGCAAATACGTATAACGCTTCATAAAGGGGTAGCAGGCGGCGAGTCCAAGCGCCACTACCGACAATAAGATAGTTTGCCAGCTAAGCTGTAAAACCAGCACGAACGCCACGCCAATGAGCATGGCGAACAATTGTAATGCTTCTTTTTCGGTAACATCCCCTGCCACCAGCGGGCGGGTATTCGTGCGTTTAACACTGCCATCGAAGTGCCTGTCAGCATAGTCGTTGATCACACACCCGGCCGAACGCATCACTACCACGCCCAGCGTAAACACCACCAGTTCCAGCAGCGGCGGCATGCCTTTGGCTGCCAGCATTAACGCCCACAATGTAGGCCAGAACAGCAGGTAAATACCTATGGGCTTATCCAGCCGCATTAAGCGTTTATAGTGAGGAAGGTTTTGTAGCGTCAACAACATGTTTTACAATCAAAGTACTCTGCCGCGAACAGGCTATTTAGCTCTGTTTCAGGGCTTAATGCTTAAAAATGGCAGTGTAACACCCTTTAAAGCCTACGACATTAATCTAAAGTAGGTTGTACGTGTTCGTTCTCTCAACTAGAATTTAAGCAATTAAATTTTCTGGAAATCTTCTTAATGAAGCAATTTGCTCTGCTGGTTATGTTAGTGGGCTCCGTATTCTTCGCCACCCCGGCGCTTGCCCAGGACAAACCTTCTTACGCCTATATTGGTATTGAACCTGAAATTGTTACCAATTACCTGGGCACCAGTGCTATTAAACTGGGCTACGTTCGGGTAATGATTGAAGTGATGGTAGGCAACGTTGATCAACTCGAGCTAGTTGAGCACCACATGCCATTGCTGCGCTCTACTGCGATTGAAATTTTTGGCCGCCAGCCAGAAGAAAAAGTGAAGTCACTAACCGGACGCGAAGACATTCGCCGGGCTATTTTAGCTGCGTTTCAGGACTCTATGTCGAAAGAAACCGGCGCTCCGGTGATTAAAGAAATTATCTTTACCAAGTACCTGCATCAAAGCTAGCGCGATGCGAGGTGCGAATGAACTGAACGGCAATACGGTGTATTGCCGTTTTTGTTTTATCTGTCTGCACCGGTTTCCGCTGACTGTGCGGGACTGGCCTTGTTACCCGAGCCCAGGTGCAACATCCAGGCAATGATACACCCGCTGATTAAGCCGGCAGTATGGGCCGCATTGGCCATGCTCACCCACAGAATGTCGACATAGCCGAGCACCAGCCACAACAGCATAAAGCCAATTACCGGTTTAGGCAGGTTAATCCCCCAAGTAGGGCGAAGCCAGCCAATGATCCAAACAAAGCCCAGTACACCGTACACCACGCCAGACAAGCCACCAAAGTTGGGCCCTGCAGCGATCAGTTGCGCCAGGTTACTCACTAGCGCAGTAATGACAAATAGCAGAATCAAAAAACTGCTACCCAGCTTGTGTTCAATACGCCCACCCAGCATGCACCACCACAGCAGGTTAAACACAAAGTGCAGCATACTGAAATGGATAAACGCAGGCCCAAGTAATCGCCACCACTGGTTATTTTGAGCAAGCTGCCCCAGCGGCTGAATCATTAGCTGGTCTTTAATAAAGGGGAACAAGCCCAGAAACGACAACACAAACACAGCGGTGCAGATAAACAACATTGACCCGCAAAATGGTGCTCTGCGAAGCCAGATCAGCCAGCGTTTTGTATCGAATGTGGGTTTGGATGGTGTAATAACATCCGTGCGTTCAGAGTGTTGCCAAGCCGCCTGCTGATACTTTGGATCGTTAGGGGCCTTCACAAACGCATGACAAATTGCCAATGCCTTATCCATGTCCTGCTCGTTATGAAGCTGCACGACGTATTGGTCTTGTGCGGCGTCGTGAACAACAGTGACATCGATATGTTGGGAGGTTAAATAGCTCGCCAGCAGGTCGGCATACCGTAGCTGGCGAATCGCTATGAGGGGTTTGGCCACTGTTATTTGGTTGCCACAGGTTGACCTAATCGCCAGCCTTCAAAACCGCCGTCCATGCTGTATACCTGTTCATAGCCCTGTCCAACCAGGTATTGCGCTGCCTGTTGGCTGCTTACGCCGTGGTAGCACACCACTACCACGGGCTGAGTTTTGGGTGTGTTTTCCATAAACTCAGCCAGGTTGTCATTCGACAGGTTAACCGCCCCTTCGATGTGACCCGCCTGAAATGAGCCGGCATCACGGATGTCGGCTACCACAACATCACCAAGTTGTTCGGCAACTTGTGCCACAGAAATATGTTTAAACGCTTGCATAATATGAGCTACTGCCAGTTAAGGATTACTTTTCCTGAATGTCCTGAGCCCATAGTATCAAATCCCTGCTGGAATTCATCTATTGAAAACTGATGCGTAATAATAGGCGAAATATCCAGTCCGCTTTGGATAAGACTGGCCATTTTATACCAGGTTTCGAACATTTCACGGCCGTAGATCCCCTTGATCACCAGACCTTTAAAAATCACCTGATTCCAGTCGATTGCTACGTCCTGGGGAGGAATACCCAGCATGGCAATTTTGCCGCCATTGTTCATGTTGTTCAGCATATCGCGGAACGCCACCGGCACACCTGACATTTCCAAACCAATGTCAAAGCCTTCGGTCATACCCAGTTGTTTCATAACGTCTTTCAGACTTTCATTGGCTACGTTAACCGCACGGGTGACGCCCATTTTCTCAGCCAGCGCCAGACGATAAGGGTTGACGTCGGTGATCACAACGTGACGCGCACCGACATGACGAGCCACTGCAGCAGCCATAATGCCGATAGGGCCAGCACCGGTGATCAATACATCTTCGCCCACTAAATCGAATGACAGCGCCGTATGTACCGCATTGCCGAAAGGGTCGAAAATAGACGCCAGGTCATCACTGATATTGTGCGGGATCTTAAACGCATTAAACGCGGGAATAACCAGATATTCGGCAAACGCCCCCGCGCGATTGACGCCTACACCCTGGGTATTGCGACACAGGTGACGACGACCAGCACGGCAGTTTCGGCAGTATCCGCAGGTAATATGGCCTTCGCCTGATACCCGGTCGCCTACTTTAAAGCCTTGCACTTCCTGACCCATGTCCACCACTTCACCCACGTATTCGTGACCTACTACCATGGGCACCGGAATGGTCTTCTGGGCCCAGTCGTCCCAGTTGTAAATGTGCATGTCGGTGCCACAAATGGCGGTTTTGCGAATTTTAATTAATAAGTCGTTATGCCCGACTTCTGGCTTGACAGAATCTTCCAGCCAAATGCCAGGCTTGGATTGGCTTTTTACCAGCGACTTCATGCAATAACCCCTAATTCACGACCCACTTCAATAAACGCGTCGACCGCTTTATCAACATGCTCAATGGTATGTGCAGCCGACATTTGCGTACGAATGCGCGCTTGCCCTTTCGGTACAACCGGAAACGAGAAACCAATCACATACACACCTTTCGACATCAGCTTGTTTGCCATGTCATTTGCCAGCTTAGCGTCACCGAGCATCACCGGAATAATAGGGTGATCTTTACCTGCCAGGGTAAAACCCGCAGCTTCCATACGCGAGCGGAAATGAGCTGCATTGCGCCACAGCTGCTCACGCAGGGCATGACCGTCAGCCATCATGTCGAACACTTTAAGTGACGCCGATACAATCGGTGGCGCAACTGAGTTGGAAAACAAATACGGACGTGAGCGCTGACGTAACCATTCAATTACCGCTTTGCTACCAGACGTGTAACCGCCTGACGCGCCGCCCAAGGCTTTACCCAATGTGCCGGTGATAATGTCTACGCGGCCCATAACGTCACAGTATTCGTGGCTGCCCCGGCCGTTATCGCCTAAAAAGCCGGTTGCATGGCAGTCGTCTACCATTACCATGGCATCGTACTTGTCGGCCAAATCACACACGCCTTTCAGATTGGCAATAATGCCGTCCATTGAAAATACGCCATCGGTAGCGATGAGAATAAAACGCGCGCCATCAGCCCTTGCTTGTATAAGCTGTTCTTCCAGCGCCGCCATATCGTTATTGGCATAGCGATAACGCTTGGCTTTGCTAAGGCGTACGCCGTCGATGATGCTGGCGTGGTTCAGTGCATCAGACACTATCGCGTCTTCCGGGCCTAAAATGGTTTCAAACAATCCGCCGTTGGCGTCGAAGCAAGACGGATACAAAATAGTGTCTTCAGTGCCCAGGAAGTGACTTATTTTGGCTTCCAGCGCCTTATGAATGTCTTGAGTTCCACAAATAAAACGCACGGAAGCCATACCGAAACCATGGCTGTCCAGGCCATTTTTTGCCGCTTCGATAAGTGCCGGATCGTTAGCCAGACCAAGGTAATTATTCGCACAGAAGTTTATAACGTGCGAACCGTCCTGCGTTTCAATATCGGCTTGCTGCTGCGATGAAATGACACGCTCAACTTTGTACAGCCCTTCTTCTTTGGTGGCGGCAAGTTGTGCTTCGATATGAGAAATGAATGACGCTGACATAGCGCGGCTCCCTTCGTTTTAATATGCGGATTATTGTACCTAACTGCCTGCACTTACGCCTTACGGAAGCGCGTTTCAGACCTTTACGTAAACGGGAGGGGTGTAAACTTTTTAGCACGCAAAAGGTAAACATTGCGCTTTCTTGGAAGTTACCACGATAAAGAAAAACGTTCTCAGGTGTTGTGAAGCAGTACCCAGCGCCCATTTATTACCTGAGATTGTAGCACCTGCCAAAGTACATGTTGTTCTATGGGCTTACTAATAAAATAGCCCTGTCCGTACTGACATTGCATACTGTGCAGCTGATTGAGTTGGGCGGCGGTTTCAATACCTTCAGCAATCACCTCCAGCCCCATTTTGCGCACCATCGAAATGGTTGAATCCACGATATTGCGATCGGTACCCGCCTCCATCATGCCCGCTATAAAAGAACGATCAATCTTAATGATGTCGCTTGGGATCGAACGCAGGTAAGTCAGTGATGAATAGCCAGTACCAAAATCGTCAACAGCGATTTGGCAGCCCAGCGAACGAATTTGCTGAATTACCTGAACGGCGCGCTCGATGTCGGCTACCAGTACAGTTTCGGTAAGTTCCAGCTCAATTAAACTGGCATCTACCGAGTACTTGGCGATCAATTCTGTAAGATAGGGTTGCAGGGATTCGTTAGCAAATTGCGCAGCCGACAGGTTAATCGCCATTTTCACTCCCGGATAGCCCCGTGTTCGAAGTTCCGACAGCAACATAATAGCTTGTTCCATTACCCAGAAATCCAACTCTGCCATCATGGGCGTATGTTCCAGCAATGGCAGAAACTCACCAGGTGAAACCAGTCCGCGCTGCGGATGACGCCATCTTAGTAATGCTTCGAAGCCCACCAGCTTGAGTGTTTTAAGTGATATTTGGGGTTGCAGTGCAAGGAAGAATTGTTGTTCTTTCATGGCTATCTGCGCTTCACTCTCCAGCTCAACCTGACGCATGACTTTCTTATTCATGTTCGCGTCGAAGAACCGGTAGCTGGATCCCCGGAGTAATTTGGCTTCGTACATGGCCGTGTCGGCATGGCGCATCATTTCCAGCGCATTACTCTTTGAATCCCGCACGAAAGCAATACCAATACTGATAGTAATATAAAACGTATGCTCAGCGATGCACATGGGTTCAACGAATTCAGCCGTGAGTTTTTTTGCCACACTTTCCACTTGTTCGTTGGTTTCAACATGATTCAGCAATATAACGAACTCGTCGCCGCCGAAGCGTGAGATAAGGTCTGATTCACGTAGAGCTCTGGACAAACGTTCACTGGCTACTTTTACCACCTCGTCGCCAAAGTGATGGCCGTGGCTGTCGTTAACCTTTTTGAAGTTATCCAGGTCAATAAACAGCAGTGCAATGCCCCCTTTTTCGCGATTAACTGACGCCAGCAACTTATTAATTTGAAAGGTCATCATGTTACGGTTGGGTAGACCGGTCAGGCTATCAAACATAGCCATTTTTTCTAATTTTGCTGTATTTACTGTTACTTGTTGATCCAACGTTTCCAGCTTTTCAGCCAGTTCTTCGGCTGCGCTACCCAAGACATCCAGTTCATCAGAAAACCACTGGTTGCGAAAAAAGCTTCGCTTATTTTGCTCTTTAAATTCGTCAAATCGCTTGTTAGCCAATAATGGCAGCATGTTAGAGAGCGCTTCAAGCTTTTGCGAGTATCGGCGTAACAATACAAACATGCTCACCACAAAGGTAAGTACCAAACCCAGTCCACCTAAGAATATAATCAGCTTTTGAATTTTGAAGGTGCGCTTGCGATCGTCAATATCGTGAACAAACATCACATAATGCCCGTTGGCGTTGCTATTGAACAAAGGCAATAACATGGCGTAATAGGCGTTATTGCCACTTACTACTTCGATGCCCCGGGTAATCAGTCGTTTAATAGTTGTTTGCTTAGGTAAATCTCTTAGCACACCTCGCATCATAAGCGACTGCTTGTCGCTTAATGTGCTATTGAGATACAGCCGGCTGGACTGATAGCCAACTTCGGTATCAGGTTGTCTCACCAAAGCAAGCTCAGCCTGGGAGGCTTCGCTCAGCAGCGCAAGTAACTCCTGTAACGATGTGGTCATGACAACTGCATAGGTTTTGCCACCGGCTAACATTATCGGCGTGCTAACCACCATTTCGCAAAAATTGCCGCAATATACACCCTGTTGAGGGCGCCCTTGTTGCAGAGTTTGCATCACCATCGGCCTGAGTGAATCGGGTAGCAACATACCTTCACTGAAATTTACTTCACCAAGCTCATTTATCAGCCATACACTGGATACATCCCATTGCAGCAACAAAAAGTCACTGCTACGTTGTAACTGTAGCTGCAACTGTGCTTCGGTTAACGTTTCCCATTCGCCCTGGTGCTTAAGGCTTTCTACCCAAACCGACAGCCTGTCGCCGAGTAAAGACTGAAGCTGGTGATAACGGGTAACATCTCTGGCAAATAACGATTGATTGATTTCGTGTTCCTGGCTGGAGGATTGTTTCAGCAGTAAGCCAACCACTAGCGTACACACTATGCTGACCATGATCAGCATAACGAACAGTACCTTGTAGCTAATGGATAATCGGCGCATGGTCAGAACCAGTACATAAACTGCACCGACCAGGTATTCCAGAAAGGATCGGCCTGAATGAGTGAGCTAGGAAATAATACCGTTGCCAGTCTGCCCGCACCGCGCGTTCTGGAGAGCTCTGCACTTACCCGCATTTGCTGGGCAAAATCCCAGCTGAGACCCAGCGTAGCGGTGTCCATGTAGCCGTAGTAGCGCGGAATCGGTCCCAGCGGGTTCAGATCGAGCAACCTGCCATCACGGTCTTTTCTGTCTACGTCGTAGCTATCGATTCGCATTAATCCGGTGATAGCGTCGGTAAGGAAATAACGAAATTGTGCATAGCCGCCTTCGCCGGTTTTGTCGATATCCAGCGTAACACCTTGAGTGAAGTCGCCTCTGTATCGCAAGCGATCGCGCAACAGTTCTGAGCTGAATTCCCAGTTTTCACTGTCGTAACGCACCGCCAGTGTTAATCGTTCAATAGTAGAATTGCCATTAAGCAATATATCCTGCTCTGCCGGCTTGTACGTAAAATCAGATTGAAGCAAGCTGAAACCAATTTGCCACTGAGAAAAGTTTGGCTGCCAGTAGGTACTAAACTGATGAACGATGTCCTGTTTTACGCGCCCTTGCGCTAGAGGACTTAAGAACTTTTCTGTTTCTTCCCTGGCCAGTGGCGAGCGCCCCAGACTCCAACGTACTTCCCAACTGCCAGAATCACCCACTTTGGTGCTCTGTAAAGCGATGCCATCACTGCTCAGCGCCATATCCCGATTGCCATCGTAATACACCGATTGCGGCAGAATAATGGAAGGGCGCGTATGGGGAACGTCCTGCGTGGCGGAATACAACCAATGACGGTTTTTATAACGACCGAGGTGCAGGTTCATTTGCCAGTCGAAATACTGAGCAACCCGCCAGTCTAAAAACAGGTAATCTACTCGCGATCCCTGGCGATAGCGGTTTCCGCCATCCAGATATACCAATTGCCCCGCTACGCTTACGTTTGAATTAAAAGTATAGATGGCATTGATACCAACTTCAGTAGACTCGAAGGTAAATGCGTTGTCGTCAGTGATATAAGCGCTGTGCTGAGACTGTGTTATTCCTTGCGCAATAAAGCCGTGCCAGGAAAGATCATCATTGGCCTGCACACAACCAACGAACAACCCCAAAAAGGCAATAAACCCTTTAACTGCGAGTTTTTGCATTATTCCCGCTCCCCAATCTGTAATAAGTACGTTCCTTCTGGTGGAGTCCCGTTGAAATTGACATAGCCAATGGATCCAGGAGTGGCGGCAACCTTTGCCACCATATCTTCAACTGATGTAACAATGACAGGTGCATCACCCTGCCCGGAATACGTGATCCGTTGCCAGATCCTTTCCAGCTGATAAGGATAGATTTGCAGAACACTGCGACAAAAATCGGTGTGAGTGGGGTTGGAAGCGGGCAACACAAATACTTTCACCCGTTCGCCATTTGGCCAAAACTGGGTTCTGCCAGCAAAAATTAAGCGCACTTGTGCCGGCGACAGAGCCTCGGTATTCACCGTCTCATTCGCCAGTATATTGATCACGGTATCAGTGGCCCTGACAGGGCAACACACCAATATGAACAATACTAAAAACAGCGCTCGATTCATTCCGCTTTGCAACGTTGCTCCTTAACAAACAGACTTCGGTTTCAGCCTGGTACATCCCCTTGCGGACTTAACATCATACTGCAAAAGAAAGCCTTCTCTAAGTGTAGAAAAGAACAGCAATAATTAAAGCAACAGTCTGTGAAATTCTATTGATTGAGTACCCGGGATAGTACCTGTGTAACCTGTTCAGGCGTTATTTTTTCCATCAAAGTGCTTCCTTTGGCACGAGTACCCCATGGTAAATTCTGCCAAGGCTTGCCAAATTGTTCTTCAACACAAGTAGCGTATACAGATACAACATCGTCCCGATTCAAGTAAGGTCCGGTACGCACAGGGTTTGAATGTGCGTATAGCCCAACCACAGGTGTGCCAACCGTTGTTGCCATATGCGCCGGCCCGGTATCTGGCGCAATAACCACTTTTGCCTTCGCCAGCACGCCAGCAAGTTCTTTAAGCGTGGTTTTTCCAATTAAGTCCTGCTCAACATGGCCACCGGCAGCTAAAATGGCGTCGCCAATTTGACGGTCCAAGGGTGCAGGCCCACCACACAATAATACTTTAAAACCCTGGTTTACCAGCCATTTTGATATACTTGCGTATCCTTCTGCAGTCCAATTGCGCTCGGCTTTAGATGCCGCAGGACAAATAACGGCATAGCTTCCGAGTGTATCGGCAAGCCCCTCACCCACCTTTAGGTCGTCGGATGACAAGGGCAATGCCCATTGCAATTGCTCAGCGGGCGGTATACTCATTGCATCGGCAAAGGCCATAAACCCCTCCAGCACATGCGGATGATGCTGTGGCGCAATACGCTTGTTTATAAACAAGCTGTGCCCTTCTTTACTACGCGCTTTGTCGAAGCCGAGCCGTACTCTGGCTCTGATCGCCCGTGACAAGAAGTTAGCCCGCAGTGCTATTTGCATAACGCATAGCACATCAAAATGCATGTTTTTGTACTGCGCCTTAATGGCTTTCATTCCCTGGCGGCCGGTTTTCTTGTCGTATACCACAAAATCAACGCCATCCAAGCCTTTCATAAGCTGGTATTCAATCTTACCGATGATCCAGGTAATACGTATATCCGGACGGTGTGTTCTTATGCGATGCACCATTGCAGCGGCGTGGCACACATCACCAATGGCAGAGAGCCGCAACAGGCATAACGACCCATTTTGAGGAACGATAATTTTACTGAGGGTAGACAAATAAACTTCCACATTTCACTGATAAACCGCCGTAATTTGATTACAATCAAGAGCAAGAAACAAGTCTAATGTCTGAGAAAAACACGTTTGATTGATCTTGTACCAACACGACATGGCCGCAACATTGTGCTTTACAACCTGCAGGCATGTGAAGAGATGGGGATTTCGCCTCCCGCGCCAGACTGGTTATTCACCACTTACTGGACTCAGCGCACACATAGCGTCCCGGGCAGTGGCCGTGGCGACGCTGTGATGATTGATCAACCGGCGCCCATGGTACTTCGCACCTATTGCAGGGGCGGGTTAATCCGGCATTTTTCCCAGCGCCGGTTTATGTTTACCACGTTGGAGTCTTCACGACCCTTTCGCGAATTACAACTACTGCACTTTATGCGTGAGGCTGGTTTACCGGTCCCCATGGGGCTGGCTGGCCGGGTGAGTCGATTTGGGCTGGCCTATGAGGCTTCGATACTGATGGAGCAAATCCCCCACTGTCAGGAAGTCCACCAGCGTTTGCTTGGTGCACCTCTTGATAATCAGGTATGGCAGAATATTGGCCACGTGATCAGGCGCATGCACGATAAGCAGGTTTACCACCATGACCTGAATATCCACAATATACTGATTGATCAGCACGACAAACTTTGGCTCATCGACTTTGATAAATGCGGTTTAAAAAAGGGCAGCGATTGGAAGCCCGGTAATCTGGACCGTTTACAGCGCTCTTTGCTAAAGGAACAATCGCGAGCGCAGCAACACTATTATTTCAATGACGACAACTGGCAGGCACTCACTGCGGGCTATTTGCAGCCAATTGCAAGTTAGCTCAATACCCGTTAGTGTCAGTCCTTTACCCTATCCACTTTTTTGGTATTTACTATGCAAACCCGAGCTATTTACCCTGGAACCTTTGATCCCATTACCAACGGCCATGCCGACCTGATTGAGCGTGCCGCGCGAATGTTTGACGAAGTGATCGTGGGTATTGCCGCCAATCCCAGTAAACAGCCGTTATTTACGCTGGAAGAGCGGGTGAGCCTGATCACGCAAGTGACAAAGGATTTAGCGAACGTAACTGTGATTGGATTCAGTGGTTTGCTGGCAGAATTTGCTCGTCAGCAGCAGGCAACCATTTTGATTCGGGGATTGCGCGCGGTAGCCGACTTTGAATATGAGTTTCAGTTGGCGAACATGAATCGCCGCTTGAATCCTGATCTGGAAAGCGTGTTTTTAACCCCGGCCGAAGAAAACTCATTTATTTCGTCTACGCTGGTGAAAGAAGTGGCACTTCACCACGGCGACGTTGGCCAGTTTTGCGACCCGGCAGTAAAAGCAGCGCTGGAGAAAAAGCTTCACAAGCGCTAACGTTCGCTAAGACTGACAGTTTGGGCAATAAAATGTGTTGCGTTGCCCTATCACCACACTTTTTATGGGTGTTTCGCAAATAAAGCAGGGATCACCCATCCGCCCATACACATTCAAAGATTGTGCAAAGTACCCCGGCTTACCGTCGCTTTGCGTGAAGTCTTTGAGTGTAGTGCCACCCTGCTCAATGGCTTTTGCCAATACTATCTTGATAGATTCGGTTAGCACTGTGTAGCGTTTTGCACTTACGTTACCGGCTTTGCGTCGTGGATCGATGCGCGACATAAACAAGGCTTCGTTGGCGTAGATGTTTCCCACCCCTACCACCACAGCGTTATCCATGATGAAGTTCTTTATCGCAACCTGCTTGCCTTTTGCCAGGGTGATTAGGCGCTTGGCGTCAAATTCGTCAGTGAGTGGTTCGGGTCCAAGGTTAGCAAATAGCTTACCTGGCGGCTCATGTGGCTCCTGATACAAACAAGCACCAAACCTGCGCGGATCGTTCAGGCGCAAACACACGCCATTGTTCAGCACAATATCAATGTGATCGTGCTTCACGGGTGGTGTGGCAGAAGGCAATACGCGTAGCTTTCCCGACATCCCCAGGTGCAGCACAATCACAGCCTGGTTGGACAGCCGGATCAGTAAGTATTTTGCCCGTCGTTCAACTGAGATAACGTCATTGCCAACGGCATTCTGAATAGTGTCAGGGACCGGCCAGCGCAACCTCGCATCACGAACAATTACCTGGCTGATGGTTTGCCCTTCTAAATGCGGGGCAATGCCCATTCGGGATACTTCGACCTCGGGTAATTCGGGCATTACATTTCCTCCGAATCACCTAACCAGGGTAACAGTGCATTCACCGACACCTGATTAAGCACATACCAGTCGCCATTAAACTGGATCCAGACCTTTTGGGAAGTAGGCACAATTGCGTATACCAAACCCTGCGATGCACCGGCCAACCAGACCACAGTGATCAATGGCTCGGTTTGTAACACGGTTCGCGGAGGTTGTGTGATTTCCATGGTGGCGCTTCGCCACACGTCAATATGTTGTTCAGGGGTGCTGGCAAGAGATTGCCTTACACCGCTCCAGCGCCATTGCTGTCCAACGCGCTCAAGTTTGTAGTTGCCCTGTTCGATTTTCAACACATAGCTGTCTGCGGGAAGTAGCGGCACAGCAGTAGGAACAGGCGCAGAAGGTAAAAAGCTGTTCAGATTAAACAGGAATATCATGCCCAGCATGGCAAAAATCACCACGTTGTTAAATCCACGTTTAGACATTCGGGCCATGTTGACTACCTGTTAATTTGAATTTTTATCACGCAAAAAACCCGGCGCGGGCCGGGTTTTCGTGGAGACAAAAGCAAGTTTTGTTACTTGATTTTGGCCTCTTTAAACATAACGTGCTTACGAACAACTGGATCATACTTTTTGATTTCCATTTTGCCCGGCATGTTACGCTTGTTTTTGTCAGTGGTGTAGAAAAAACCAGTACCAGCTGAAGAAAGTAATTTAATTTTATCACGCATGATTTGGCTTCCTTAGATCTTTTCACCACGGGCACGGATGTCTGCTAATACAGAATCAATGCCTTTTTTATCGATAATACGCATACCTTTTGGAGTAAGGCGTAATTTCACAAAACGGTTTTCGCTTTCAACCCAAAAACGGTGAGTTTGAAGGTTAGGTAAAAAACGACGACGAGTCGCATTGCGAGCGTGTGAGCGGTTGTTACCTACCGCAGGACGCTTACCTGTTACTTGACATACTCTTGACATTATTTGTCTCCAGAACAACGAATTTTGTCGCGTCAGTTGTTTTCGCTCATATTTTTATGGCAACGCAAATGACGATATAACCTTAATAAAGAGGGCGCATTTTATACAGCAAATGCGCGACAAATTCAACTCATAAAGCGAAAAAAGTCGCGCAAACCCGATCACGGCCTGCGTTTGCGGCTGGTATCAGTCAAAAAAGGGCGACCGTTTTTCTGTAGTGCTAATCAGGTTAACCGGGCGATTCAGCATTTGTCCACCATCGCGTGCGATGGGGATCCATGGGAATGTTCCGCGTCCGGTTGCTGGTTTTAACACAAATAAATCAAAGGGCACAGAAATAAAGAACCCTTTGGTAAAACTGCCTTCGCCATATTCTTCAGCCGACACATTGGTGATAGACGCAAACGCCCCTACCACTACGCCGCTGTCGAAGCGCTTGGCAAATTCAATGTTGACCCCTTTGTCGCGTGCCAGGAACTGACCAACGCTCACACGAATGCGCGCATCGGGCAGCACTTCCGGCTGCCAGTAGGCACTGGCAAAACCGGTAAAGGCTTTATAATCCAGTAATCCATATTCATTTTCAAAGTCGCGTTGCTGTACGTAGTTTGCATCAATCCCAAATGCCCAGCGACTGTCGAGCGGCCGGTACATCACCTCGGCGCCCACACCGGCATACATGGTTTCAAGGTAACCGCCATAGCCAGCGTAATACCAGTCTTCGCCGTAAGTGTCGTGCCACGCGCCATACAGCGAGTTCATCGACAACACACCATTAGTAACGTATTCGCGGGTTTGGGTACGTACGCGGGGTAATGCTGAGTCTTCGTTATCTACCTTAAAGTTAAACTTATCGAAGTTCTCCAGCACAGTGGCGCTCACCGTGCCATACACGCCAAAATTGCGGTTAAACTGATAGCCGCCGGTGAACATCAAGCCTGCCTGGTACATGTAAAATGCTTCCGGGTTACCAATAGACTGGGTCCAGAAGAATTCCGCCCCGTACAACAGTCCTGACTCGGTTTTGGGTGTGAAATTAGCCCGCGCCTTGTCGTCAGGAGACTGTCTGTGGTAGGTGGACGGCAGGTCCGTTTCCGGCACTTCATATCTGGCATGCTGCTTAAACTTGTCGGCATCGATTACGGTATCCACCATGAGATGGTTACCTGCGTGCTCTACAATATGGTATTCCTTAATGGAATCGGGCAATTCCGCCGCCAGAATACGCCCCACCCGCTCAGTGGCCTCTTCGTTGTCGCGATAAGAGGTTTGCACACCGTAAATCGTTGCGCTGGTTGCTTCGATGTCCATGTCGTTGGGAACAAACCCGCCCCTGAACACTAAATTTCTGACCAGGCGTTGCTTGTTAATGGATTCCACATCGGCAGCAGGCGTACGGTTGGTAATATCCATGGGCGGACGGTCAACTTTTTGCTGCTTCATGGTGTGCATATTCAATCGATAACTCACCCCAAACCCGACGGTGTTGCCGCGTTGATAGTTCAGCGAGAAATCAAAGCCTTTCCAGCGATACAAGGCGCCAATGTTCCAGCGCGTATCCTGCGGCAGCTCACCAGCGCGATCGTCAACGTAATTATTACCTTCGTATTCTGCTTTCAGGGTAAGCCCGTCTACCGGCGTGCGGTATTCAACCCCACCAAAGAACGCCATAGGACCTTTAAAGAAGTTTTGATAGTCAACCTTACCACCCCGACCAGAAAACCCCGTTGGCCGCTCACAATAGCTTTCACGCAGCTTACAGAAGGGGCTTGTGAGGTCGTCGTGTGTACCCATGTATCCCCAGCCTAAACCTGCGTGGAAATCAAATGGCCCTACCGACTTGCTCATGTTCACAAATTCGCTGTCGAAGAAACCCGTTCCGCCAAAGTCTCTGAAGCCAATCGAAATATCAGGCAAGTAATAGCTTTCTTCCCACAGGCGGAATTTCACATCCAACCCTTTGTCTTTCAGGGTTTGATCGCCGCTAAAGCTGTCTACGTTACTGTATAAGCGCGTGCGGGTATCGGTATAGCGCGCCGTGGCTTCCATCCAGGGGAAAAGCTGCAGGCTCACCGACCAGAAACGGTACTCATTGTTATCGGTATAGTTTAACGACAGCGCGCCTTCGGGCATCATTCTGGCCGTTGGCGTTTGCCATAATCCCACGCCACCTTGCACCATCTGCGATGGCGTAACGCTGTACGGGTTATCTGCGGCCGGTATCTCATCTGCTACCGCCACACCACTCATTAATGCCGTTGCAACGGCAAGTCTTAAGTTTAATGCAGTCAAGAGTTACATCCTGTGTTGTAGCAGTTTGGCAATCTGGTCATTGAGCTGGTCAATGTCGTTGCTGAACAAACCGGTTTGAAGCGGCACAAAAATCACACTGCCCGGCATGGGCTTGTAGTGTGTGTCATTCCAGTAAGCGATCCCCTGTTTTGTCAGCTTGCCATTAGGTTCAATAACATACACATAATCATTGTCTGCGTAGTCGGAAGACTCAACGCTTTCCAGGTAATCACTTACCGTCAACGCATTGTCAAAGGCCAGCGTAACCGATTCTTGTAGCTGACCCATAAGGTCGATACTGGCTACTTGTGGTTTCGCTTTAATGTAATATCGGCCCGACACAAAGCCAGGATTGCGCTTTGGATTTAACCGCGCCTGATCGTAATCGACATCAATATTCAAACGCCGCATTAAATGCCAATTACTGATATCCCTGTACATATTGCTGAGCAAAATGTGACGTTCCGAGCCGGCGGTTTGCTCGCGGATCAGTGCTGCCAACAGATTCATCACGTGTGCACGCTGCGCTTCAGCCTGGGCGCTATCGAGCTCGTAAATACCGGCTCCCGCCCAATAAGCGGCATGCGGATTGGGCAGTTTTTCCAATACGTCAGCCAGTTTTACCGGGTTATCAAAGGTAATAATGGTGTTTTGAGCATTAAAAGATAATTGTGCAGCCACTGCACCGTTAACCATTGCAAGCACCAACATCAGAGCAACGCAATACTTACTCATGTACTTGCTCCTCTTGTGCTTTAAGGTGTCTGGCAATACGACTCACATAGGTGATCACCATTTCGTCGGTAAACGGCGAGGCGCGTTGTTCGCTATAGAACACATAGCCAGATTCAGGCTCCACCAGATAAATATTCTCCCAGGTATACGAAGAATCCCAGTAAGGCGTGGAGGGTTTTATCTGCAGGGTCTCAACCCATTTCTGCAATTGAAATGTGTGCCCGTAAAATTCCATGGTTTCGCTGCCAGAAGCTTCCAGCGTTGCATTCACCGGTAACCCGTATTCGTGATTGGCAATGTCCAGGGTGTATTGCCAGGATGAACTGCTGGGCTTCAACGCTGGCGCAAGATGGTTTTCTGTGAGATTACTGGTTTGAAGTAAATCGTTAGGGAAACCAGACGTTCTAACCAGTTTATCGTGATGAAATACAAACACCGCGTGATCGGCTGATACCCACTTCGCCGTATTGTCTTCTATGTAAGCCAGCGCCAGAAAAACCGCATTTTTATTGCCAAGCTTCAGCTGCAATAAATCGATGTTGCTTTGTTGAATATCAGCCAGACTTTTTTCCGGACCGGAGCGAAACGCCAATCGCAGTGAATCCAGATATAAGCGATGCGTTGAGGAACAACTTGCAAGAAATGTGGCAACCAGGCCGATACACACCAGGTTGCGAAATAATCTAACGGTCATGCTGCAAATTAAGCCTTAGAATAAACAGGTTCCATAGTACACAATAAAAAAGCCGCCCAGAAGGCGGCTTTTTCAAAACCTTTTACGCTTACTGTTCGCCAGGCGCGTAGATATAGGTAACTGTTACAGGCACAGTGATTGTTTGCGTACCAGATACGGTAACTGTGTTTGTTACGGTGGTACCGATACAAACGCCATCAACCAACTCGTCGTCGCCGTTACAATCGCCATCACCGTCACCATCGCCATCACCATCGCCGTCGCCATCTCCATCACCGTCGCCAATGATTGTAGATTTGCCTTTGTTGTTAGCAATGATTGATGCAGCCAGAGAGGTTACAATTGCACCCGCTGCAATAGCAGCAGATACCACGCTACCACTCGCAGCACCAGTAGCACCTGCACCACCAGTACCTTGGTCCTGGGCATAAGTACCAGCTGACAGGATAGTAGACGCACCTATCAACGTAGCAAGTAATGTTTTCTTCATGATTAGTCCTTTCTTTGGATATCCGCCAGTGAGGCATATTAGTGCATTTTGCACAAGATGACTATAGGATAAGAAAAATTAATCAGTCATTAATTGTCCTTGCCCTGAGTCTGAAAACTATCCATGTTTCATGCCAAAAAAGCTGTTTTACAATAAAATCTGGCTAAATTTTCTACAGCAATCCTTGCTGAGCCAGTGAGCTTACCTGATTGTCTGCCACAATAAAATGGTCAAGTACCTGAATATCCACTAAATCCATGGCTTTTTTTACATCACGAGTAAGAGCAATGTCTGCCTGACTGGGAGTGGGGTTACCAGAAGGGTGATTATGTACCAGAATGACCGCGGCGGCGTTATCGGTCAGGGCCTGCTTTACCAGTTCTCTAGGGTATACTGCGGCCGCATTAATCGTACCGGTGAACATCTTGCGAAACGCCAGTAAATGGTGCTGGCTATTGAGCATCATTATGGCAAATACCTCCTGGTTGAGATCGCGCAACTGCGCGCGCAAAAAGAGCTTGGCGTCGTCGGCGCTGTGAAACATTGAACGCTCGTGTAATGGCTCTGCCAGCTGACGACGATTGACTTCCAGCGCCGCCTGAAACTCACAGTATTTAGTGTCGCCGATACCATTTACCTTACACAAATGCGCTTTTGAGGCGGTCATTACACCCCGTAGCGATCCAAATGTCTGCAAAAGGCAACGGGCAATATCCAGTGCCGATAGCCCCTGATTGCCGCTGCGAATGAGAATTGCCAGCAATTCAATATCAGAAAGCTGTGCCACCCCTTGTGCCAATAATTTCTCCCGGGGCCGGGCTTGTTCAGGCAACTTCAGTAATGTCATGAATGGTCCCTGCCAGTGATGAAGTCGATAGCTTAAACAGACAATAAATCGCTGCCTACTGCACTTATGCCGGGTTTTATGCACATTTTTGGCGCACACTCTGGCAAAGTGCACCATGCTGTTGATCTATCGCTACACAGAAAAGTGTGTGCGTGGTAGTCTTTCGGCGTTTATTCAGTCAGGTGAATATATATGTCGTTAGCAGGTAAAAATGTTGTATTGGGTGTTACCGGTGGGATTGCTGCTTACAAAACCCCGGATCTGGTAAGAAAACTCACTGCTCAGGGCGCAAAAGTCAGAGTGGTGTTAACCCAGTCAGCAACACACTTTGTGAGTGAACTGTCGTTACAGGCGGTATCCGGCAATCCGGTGAGTACGGATTTACTTGATCCAACAGCCGAAGCTGCAATGGGCCATATCGAGCTGGCTAAATGGGCAGACATCTTACTGATTGCCCCGGCCACCGCCAATACCATTGCGAAACTGGCAAATGGTATTGCCGACGACTTGCTCACTACACTGTTTCTTGCAACGACCGCGCAGGTTGTTATTGCCCCCGCAATGAACCAGCAAATGTGGAAAGCCATACCAACCCAGACCAATCTTAATCGCATTCAGCACTATGGCGCGTTATTGGTAGGACCCGCTGATGGGGAGCAGGCATGCGGCGATGTTGGGCCAGGGCGTATGCTGGAACCACAGGATATTGTTGAAAGCCTGATAACCTTTGTTAGCCGGGAGCAGCCCCTGACTGGGAAATCCATACTCATCACCGCAGGCCCAACGCGGGAAAGCCTGGATCCGGTGCGATTTATTTCAAACCACAGCTCTGGAAAAATGGGCTTTGCCATTGCCCGGCAAGCCCTTGCTTTGGGCGCGCGGGTAACACTGGTTGCGGGTCCGGTTAATTTGGCAACGCCGCCTGGCGCCAACATCATTAATGTTGAAAGTGCTGAGCAAATGCTTGAAGCCGTGATGGCACATGTGTCTGCCCATGATATTTTTATTGCTACCGCTGCTGTTGCCGATTACAGGGCGTCGGATATTGCAGACAACAAAATAAAGAAGCAAGCCGATACGTTAACACTTACTTTTGTAAAAAACCCTGATATCCTAAAAACGGTTGCCGGATTGCCTAATCCTCCCTTTTGTGTAGGGTTTGCGGCAGAGAGCCAGAATGTTGAAGCTTATGCTCAAAAGAAACTGGCCGATAAAAAACTGGATATGATTGCTGCCAATGATATTACACGGGCAGGACTTGGCTTTAATAGTGACGCAAATGCGCTACAGGTATTTTGGAAAGACGGCAGCATTGAACTACCGCCGCAGCCAAAAACGGAATTGGCGTTGGCATTATTAAAGCTGATTAACGAACGATACCAATTAAAAAACAGTTAATTTTATATTGAACGCATTATTCGGTAAGCCAGAAGGCACGCCGACAATGGAGGAAGCACGCTCATTATGCCTGCCGCAAAAAAAACCAATCGCAGAGCACAAATTCTTCAGGCGTTAGCCGGGATGCTCGAGACCAATCCGGGTGAACGCATTACCACAGCCAAACTGGCAGAAAAAGTAGGCGTGTCAGAAGCGGCTCTTTATCGGCACTTTCCCAGCAAAGCCAGGATGTTTGAGGGCCTGATAGAATTTATTGAGGAAACCCTGTTTTCGCGTATCAACAAAATCATTAATGAAGAAAAGGACTCCGCAGCGCGTTGTCAGTTGATTCTGCATCTGATTTTGGGTTTTGCGGAAAAGAATCCGGGCATTACCCGAATTTTAAATGGCGATGCACTATTGGGTGAGCAAGAGCGCTTGCGCTTGCGGATTGCCAAGCTGTTCGAACGTTTGGAAACACAACTCAAGCAAATTCTACGCGAACGCCGTTTACGTGAAGGTAAGCAGTTGTCTGCCGACGAAGCCTTAATTGCTAACACAATGATTTGCTTTACCGACGGCAGAATTAATCAGTTTATTCGCAGTGGTTTTCAGCGTAAACCTACCGAGCATTTCAACGAGCACTGGGCGTGCTTTAAGCAGTCTTTTTTCATTTAGTTTGATACAGCGGTGTGTTGCACCGCTGCTTGCATTTTTGAAAATTCGCACTACCTTTAGAACGTTTATTCTTTATTGAGCCGGGCGAGCGCATGCCACGACAGTCTTTGTATGATGTAGACACTATCATGGGTGAAGCCATTGATATTTTCCTTGAGCACAGCTATCACGGTGCAGTGATGGAAGAAATTATTGCGCGCACCGAGTTCAACCGCAGAGGGTTTTATCTGGAATTTGGCAGTAAGCAGCAATTTCTGTACGAAACCCTGAAGTTCTATCAGGAAAATAAGCTGGCGCCCATTGTTGCGCAGTTAGAAAACCATCACGGTATTGCCTCTGTTGAAGCCTTTTTTGACGCGTATATTTCCGCCATGTTTGGCCGCGGATGTTTATTGATCAATATGGTTACGGAATTGGGTCATGACGATGACACGATTCGATCGATGGGCCGCCATTACCTTGATCGCTTGCAGCTTGGGTTTATTGGCTGCCTGGAACAAGCTCAGCGCCAGGGAACTGTTAAAGCAGGGATTAACGTGGAGGCTATCGCACTTCAGCTTACCTGCTTTGTTCAGGGCTTTGCCATTAACAGTATTCTGGCCGAATCCAAAGAAGAACTGCACATAGCGACTCACGCGTTGATCAACCCGATTCTGGCGGCATAATCACATCGACCTCCTCTGGTACGCCGGTCAGAAATAGTTATAATTCGCTGTTGGCAGCCTGGCTGCCACGTTCAACATCAATTTCATCCACGTATATCTGTTGTGTAATTAGCGAGAAGTTATGACCGATAAGCAAATTTTGTATCGTATTCAATTTGTTAGTAACGGTGAACGTTATGAGCTGTACGTAAGGGAATTGTCTCAGGGCGGACTGTTTGGCTTTGTGGAAATTGGCGATTTTGTTTGGGACAACCACACCCAGTTAGTCCTTGACCCGTCTCATGAAAAACTCAAGAATGAGTTTGCTGACGTCACTCGTACCTATATTCCAATGCACAATGTGTTACGAATTGATACAGTAAAAAAACAAGGGACTGCCAAAATCACCCAACTATCTGATAAAGTAACTGCATTCCCCAGTCCAATTTATACACCGAAGAAAGACTGACAATATAAACACCAATAAAACAGGATTAAGAAACCGATGGTGATGTTTGCTTTTATAGCTGCGCTGATTTTGTTACTCATTTATTTTGTAATGCGCGTGCAGAATCTGCAAAGAGCGCTAGTGTTATCGCAATCCAATTTAAAAGCCAGTAATCGCCGCATCAATGACTCAACCAGCGGTATGGTTGTTCTGGCTAAACAAATTCAGCTTTTTTTGGTAGAACGTCTTGAATCGTCGCACAAACGCGGCCTGATAGAGACGGGCGCATTTGAAGTATTTCAATTCGTTTTTCACAATATCAGCACCATCGCTGTACTCTGTATGGACAAGGGCATGACTGTTGAAGAAGCGCTGAATTCTGTGTTACACGATTCCGACTTAACCATTGAAGCCGTGCGGGAAAAAGTAAAACTGCAACCCAGTGAAATCCGTGTGGCCTGGAGTCAAAATACGCTGGAAGGTTTTATTATTGCCTGTAAAGGCATGAGCTTTCCCGTAACAAAAACGGAAGCAGCCAGCAATTAGGGATTTTACCCACAACTGAACACCATGAATGCCTCTTGCAGAGGCATTTTTTTGCGCTACAATACTGTATATAAATACAGTAAATTGAATTATGAAAAGCGCAATCCAATCTCTCACCAAACACCCGGATATCTATCTGGGGAACGCAAACTCATCTTCTCATCAAGGGATTGAGCGGCTTCCGCTCGGCATAGAAACACTGGATAGTGCGCTTGCGGGAGGCATTCCCCGTGCTGGTTTGTCGCGCATTCGCTGTGGTGTAGGGAGTGGCGAATTACAGTTATTGCAAGCCATCTTCAACCCGCTTATTCATCAAGGAAAAAAAATACTCTGGATCTACGGGTACTATCGGATTAATCCGGTATGGCTTGCCAGGCAACAACTAATCGAACACAGTTGGCTGATAACACCCTCTACCTCGCAACAAGCATTGTGGGCGTGCGAACAGTGTATTCGCAGTCAGGCCTGCAGTCTGATTGTATATAGTTTCGATACGCTGGATGTCCGAGCTGCACGCAGATTGCAGGTTTTGAGCAAACAATATCAGTGTTTGGTACTGAATGTAGATTATACCCGGCATTCACTCGCTACCTTACCGGTAAATATAGATTGCGAGTTGTATTTGCAGGGAGAGCAATGGTTTATTGACGTACACCGGGTAGTTGGCAGCTGGCCCAAAGCAGGCATCAGGCTTAGCAATCCCTTGCCTGCCAGCAATGAAGCTATTCAATCAGCCATGCGCCAAACAAGTACCCTGCATGAAGCCAGTCTCACCGCCAGTTAGGCAGTACGCGATTATGCAATGGCTTTATGTTGACTTTCCCTTTTTGCAGCTCGATCACTTTATTCATGAGCTTGCTGAAGATAAGCACGCAGCGCTGGTTGTGTTCTGCCCTGTTAACAATGAGATATTACAAGTATCTGGCACAGCTGCCAGTGCAGGCATTCAACGAGGCATGGGCCTGGCTCAGGCAAGTGCTCTGCAAAGCAGCATTCAGCTTTTACCGTATTCATTTGAGTCTGAAAACCGGTTACTCACACTGTTAGCAAGTCAACTTTACCAGATCGCATCAGACATTGTGTTATTAGCGCCTCAGGGGTTAGCCATTAAACTGGACCCTATCATTCATTATTACCAGTCTGTGGGAAATTTCGTGGCGTTGTTTCATCACACGCTTCAACAAACTGGATTGCGATATCACTTTGCCACTGGCCCAACTGTAGAAACCGCACAGGCGCTGGCAAAGGGTAAAGTAGATACAATATATGAAACAAACGCTCAGGCGATTTGCGCATTACAATCGGCCAGTTTGGCCGTAACTGCGCTGTCAGAAAAACACATCACCCAGTTTAACCGTATGGGGATCCGCAGCTTACATGCCGTATTTCAGATACCATTGGAAGAATTAGGCAAGCGTTTCGACAATACGTTAATTAGTTATGTGCTGGCACTGAAAGGAAACAAGCACACTCCACGACCCGTTTTCCATCCCTCACAGCGTTTTCAGTATCAGTGTGAATTACCTTTTGAATTAGAAGACAGTACCAGGTTACTCCGCTTTTTAACTCACCCGGTAGAGCAATGCTGTGCATTTCTGAAAAGCCATAACCTCACCACAGACTCACTCGTGTTAATGTTGCATTTGGCCGATTCTCCTCAGCTACAGATTGATATCCGTTCAGGTGCGCCCCTTCACAATGCTCAGGATTGGTTAAGCTTGCTCTCTTTAAAACTGGAGCAGATAGAACTCACTTCGCCGTTACGGGGGTTTCAGCTTTGCTGCGAGAACACAGTTGTATTTC